>NHEC01000106.1 GCA_002171655.1 Planctomycetes bacterium TMED75 | reverse complement strand
CGAAGGCATACGCCAGCAGATTTACAGTCTGCCCCCTTTGGCCACTTGGGTAACCCGCCAGGGTCGTCCGGAGACGATCCGGGAGTCTACCGTGGGTTCCCAGCTCCAGCAAGAAACCCGGTCGAATTCCCATCCAATGACCGCAGAACAGCGATTCAAGCGGGGACCGAGAAAAGCCGCCGACCGGAATCGAACCGGTAACCTCGAGATTACAAATCACGCGCTCTGCCAATTGAGCTACGGCGGCGGCCAGTGTGCAGGGTAACAGGAGCCGACCCGACCGACATCCACCCCGGCCGAGGAATGAGCCCGAAACGAAAACTCGAGAAAGCTCGGAACCCGAAGTTACTTTTGTGGAGCAGTCCGACGAATCGCAAGACTAATCAACGTGAGGTCCGCGGGAGTGATGCCCTCGACGCGGGAGGCCTGCCCCAAGGTGGTCGGCTGGTATCGAGCCAGCGCATCACGAGCCTCATTGCGCAAGCCGGCAATTGAATGGGGATCGATCCCCAACGGGATGCGAACCGACTCGCTGCGCTGCTGACGCTTCACTTCGGCGGCCTGCCTGCGAATGTACCCCTCGTACTGGTGCTCGGTGGCCACTCGCTTCAACAGGGATTCATCGAGCTGCCCGGATCCTCGCCGAGAGGCAATGGCCACGACTTCGTCCCAGGCGGAATCCTGACGCTTGAGCACTTCCTCGAGAGTCGGCTCACCGGAAATTCGAACCGTGCAAAGCGCACGCAAACGGTCGAGTTCTTCAGACCGTGCTTTCCACGCACTCCAACGAACGTCGTCCACAAGTCCGTGCTCACGCCCCCAGGTGGTGAGACGTTGATCGGTGTTGTCTGCTCGCAGAAGCAGTCGGTGCTCTGCCCTTGAAGTGAACATCCGATACGGTTCACGCGGAGTCCGGGTGACGAGGTCATCCATCATGACCCCGATGTAGGCTTGATCTCGGGCAAGGGTCACGAGGGGAAGTCCCCGAGCAAGTCGCGCTGCATTCAATCCCGCGATCAAGCCCTGCCCCCCCGCTTCCTCGTAGCCACTGGTGCCGTTGATCTGGCCGGCCAGGAACAAGCCGTCGACGAGACGGGTCATGCCCGTGGAATCAAGCTGATGCGGCCGGACCATGTCGTATTCGACCGCGTAGCCCCAGCGGAGAATTTCCGCCTGCTCGCAGCCCGGCATCGAGTGCACCATGTGCTTCTGTACGTCGGCGGGAAGTGAAGTCGAGATACCGTTGCAGTAGACCTCTTGAGTGAAAAGCGACTCAGGCTCGAGAAAGACGTGATGGGAGTCACGATCCTCGAAACGGACCACTTTGTCCTCAATGGACGGGCAGTACCGAGGGCCGGATTCGGCATCGATGGCGCCCGAATACATCGGAGCACGATGCAGGTTCGATCGAATCAGTTCATGAGTCCGAGCATCGGTTCTGGTGATTCGGCAGTCCACCTGGGGCATGACTGGAAACTGATCGGACGAAGTGAGGTCGCTGAAGGGAATCGGCGACTCGTCCCCGTACTGAGGATCAAGGCCGTTCCAGTCGATGGAACTTCGAAGCAAACGAGGCGGCGTACCGGTCTTGAGACGTCCAAGCTCGAAACCCAGCTCGCTCAGCATGTCGGAAATTCCAACGGCAACCCCTTCCCCCGCGCGTCCACCCTCGACCTGCTCGTCACCGGTGTGCATGAGCGCCCGCATAAAGGTTCCGGTGGTGAGGACCACTGCCGGCGCGAGCAGTGTGGTTGGTTCTGAGAAACGATCCGCCTCGGTAGGGTGTGACGGGTACAGCGGAACCGCGAGGGCGTTCATCCTGCGATTGACTTCAAGCGCGGCGCGGTTCGCTTGGACCGGCCCGCCGCCCGGCGGGACGAGGACTCCGGTGATGCGTCCCCCCGACTCATGCTCGAGCCGATCAACCCGACCCGAAATGACGGTGACCTCCGCACGTTGACTGAGCAGATGCTGGACGTGCGCCCGGTAGGCATACTTGTCGTTCTGACAGCGAGGTCCACGGACTGCAGCCCCTCGAGATGCATTGAGCACCTTGAAGAGAATCCCCGACGCATCCGCCGCCAATCCCATCAGACCACCGAGGGCGTCGATTTCACGCACGATCTGACCCTTGCCGAGCCCTCCGATCGCGGGATTGCAGGACATGGTCCCAATCGTCGAAGGATCCATGGTGATCAGGGCAACACGACCACCGGGACCCAGGGCCCCGGCGGCGGCCCAGGCCGCTTCGGTTCCGGCATGGCCAGCACCGACCACGATGACGTCGAATCGCATGTTCATGAGTCCCTTCAGAGTAGCAGTCAAGCGGGACGACGGCGATCGACGATACACAACCTGAAGACAAGAACGGCTCACCCCACGGAGCGAAGCATGTACAAGGCGATCACCACCACCGCACGACCCTCTTCCGGGGTCAGGCTGATTCTCGTGGATTCCGAGAAGAAAACCCTGCCAGATTCGATCTCTGGTCACAAGGAGCTGACAAAACAGCTGAGCACGCCTGGCTTCAGGCGCGATACCGGAGAGACCATCGGCCACAGAGATGATGGGGTATTGGTGGGCCTGGGCCCCGCCAAGCAACTGACTTTGGACGGATTGCGCCAGCTGGGGGGCCGACTGGTCGGAAAACTCCAACGGATGGGAGTCAAGAAAGCGACCTTCCAGCTGGAGGCGTTTCCTCGAACCAAGCTCACCAAGGAAGCGATGGGCCGAGCGATCGGCGAGGGCATGGGAATCGCCAACTGGAGAATGGATCTCTTCGATGGAGCGGCAAGCAAACGCACCCCGGCCAGGGGGCGACTCAACCTCTCGGCCAAATCAGCGGAATTCGTCGCCGGACTGAAGCTCGGCCTCATGCTTTCAGAGGCAATGAACTATTCGCGCAGGCTTTCAGCGACACCACCCAACATCTGCACGCCTGCCTACGTGGCCACCGCTGCACGCGGACTTTCCCGCGGTCATGATGAACTGCACTGCTCGGTGATCACCTACCAGCAGGCACGACGTCTTGGCATGGGCGGACTGGAGAACGTCGGAAAGGGCTCCGCCAGCAAGCCATGCATGATCATCCTGGATTGGAAACCGACTCGACCACGCACCAAGGAACGTCTGGCACTCGTAGGCAAGACGATCACGTACGACACCGGTGGCTACTCGATGAAGTCCAGTGCCGGCATGAAGGGCATGAAATACGACAAGAACGGTGGCATGGCTGTTCTGGGTGCAATGAAGGCGATCTCGGAGGCGAAGCTGCCGGTTCGTGTCACGGCAGTGCTCCCAGCAGCTGAGAACATGGTCTCCTCGTCCGCCTATCGACCAGATGACATCATCAAGATGTACAACGGAGTGACGGTTGAAGTCACCAACACCGATGCCGAAGGCCGACTGGTACTGGCGGATGCTCTGGCCTACGCCTGCCGCAAGCTCAAGCCCACCGCCATCGTGGACATCGCAACCCTCACCGGTGGAGTGGTCGTTGCCTTGGGGCCGTTCTGTGCGGGCTACTGGTGCGAGAATGAGCCACTGCGTAAACGATTGGAAGCAGCTTCCGTTCGATCAGGTGAGAAGATCTGGCGACTTCCATTGTGGCAGGAACATCGGGAGTTCATGCACTCACGGCATGCGGACCTGCTGAACAGCAATCCGAAGCGAGCCGCCCACCCAATTCAGGGAGCTGCGTTTCTTTCACACTTCGTGGATGAGGTTATTCCCTGGGCACACCTGGATATTGCAGGGACATCGGCCCAGGATTCAGGCAACGACCTCTTCCAGGCCGGTCCGACCGGATGGGGTGTTCGGACGCTCTTCGATCTTGCCGAAGGCTACCTCGACTGATTGAAGCAGACTGGCTCAAGCCTTCGAGGTTGTGGAGGCGGCATCGAGTTCGGAGATCTTCTCCACTCGACGGGCATGGCGACCGCCCTCGAAATCCGTACGCATCCAGGTATCCACAATCCGACGCGCGAGAGCATGTCCCACAAGATCACCGGACAAGCACAGGACATTCGCGTCGTTGTGGGAGCGACTGAGCTGAGCGCTGAGTTCATCCAAGGCAAGAGCCGCACGGACTCCTCGGAACTTGTTGGCGGTGATGCACATCCCGATACCGGTTCCGCAGATCAGAACCCCCCGCTCCGCAGCTCCAGACTGGAGGTGTGCACAGACCAAGGCGGCCTGATCGGGATAGTCACAGGGCTGACCTTGATCCGGTCCTTGGATATCCACTTCGTGGCCAAGGTCCAGCAGCTGTGATCTGACGACTTCCAGCAGCTCGAAACCCCGATGATCACTGGCAAGAGTGAGTCTCACGAAAGCAGCTCCTTCAGTCTCTGGGGGATCATCTTGTCAAAGAGTTCCGCTGCCATCTGATAGGCCTGTGGCCCCTGACCGATGGGATCGATGACGTCCTGCTGGGGATCGAGCATGTGCACTCGACTGGCCTGCTCCTCGGAAAGATCGAAATGCCTGCAGATCGACTCCTGATGAGATCGGGTCATGGCAAGAACCACGTCCGCTCGGCTGACCATTTCCGAGGTCAACTGAATACTTCGAGAAGAGCTCTCGATGCCTCGCTCGCGCAAGATGTCCTGGGTCTCAGGGCTGGGCGGAACGCCTTCAGCGGCGGCCACGCCCGCAGAGGCAAACAGCACCTGCCCGGCATTCAGGCCCTCGAGAACACCAGAATCAACCAGATCCCGTGCGATGCCCTCGGCCATCGGACTTCGGCAGGTATTTCCGGTGCAGACAAAGAGAACGGTACGCATCTGGGCCTCGTTTCGAAGTTCCATACTACCATGAGATTCAACTCACCCAGACCCTCATTTATTCCCTCACAGAGCAATTTGGCTTGGTACATTGTTCGTGAAACACTTGGGAACAAACTCGTGAATGGAGCGCAGTCGTGGACTTTGTTGCTTTCGAAGAGGCGTGGAGAAACATCACCCCACTGAACATCGTGAAGCTGGAGCAGTCAACGGAAGAAGAGCTGCGTCCCGGTTTCGAGGATTCGGATCAGTTGTCCATCTTTGACCTGATCGGCAGAACTCCTGACGCAGATTCCCAGAATCTCGAACTGGATACGGACCGTGCGGCGGATGCATTGGAGGCGGTGTTGCACAAACTGCACCTTGCCCCGGTGTTCCTGTTTCCGATAGGGACCTGGCGGCACGTGTTTGACGCCATTACGTTTGATCTGGTGGAGAACGAGGAATGGCAGGAGATCGAGACGGCGGCCACCATCGAACTCAACACCCACGATCCACTGATGTGCGGACCGGGGGATCTGCACACGGTTCATGACGTACTTTCATCGGTGCTCAAGAGCGGGAAGACACCGGATCAAGGTGTGACCATCGCTGCACTCGGCAAGCCGATTCTGATCGTTGCCGAACCTGCGGAACGTCTTCGAATTGAAATCATGGGCGACACGCTTGCTCAGGAAGTTCAAGAGCTGCTGCAGCCGTTTCTCAAACAGGGATAACACTCGCCACGCCCCGGACAACCGGTGAACAGCCTTGGCGCCTGGATTCAGCGCCTTGTGCAACAGTGCGAGCCGAAATGAGAGCAGAGGACGTCTACTCGTCATCTCCATCAGGGGGCACGCCGTCCTCGAATTCTCCGAGGTCCACGTTGTCCCAGTCGATCGCCTCACCCTGATGCTCCCATTCCTCGAACACGGCCCGAGCGTTGTCCGCGTCTTGACCTTGAATGAGGACCTTGACCATTCCGGGGGCCTCGGCTCGGAAGCTGCCGGTGGTGCCACCTTCGACCATTGCTTTGATACCTTCAGCATCGAGGGCTTCAGCCAGCATTTCGGCCAAGGCTTCGTCGGGGAAGGTTGCGAGTACGACAAGAGGTGTTTCGTCAGTCATGATGGCGGAACTATAACGTCGAAACGCATGCCTCGTCTGCTTCAAGCAGATCCTCTTCCTGGGCTCGTCGACCTCGATGCTCGAAGATCTGGCTGCAGCGGCTGCAAATCAGGTACTGGCCACCCAATGGATCGGTGTGTTCACTGGTGGCAAGCTCGCCCTCGCAGCAGGGGCACCGAGCGTCCGAGAATCCTTTTCGGGCCAGGGCCTGCTCGATTGACCGCATGATCACCACCACGAACCAGACTCCCACGAACCCCAGGAGCCCGAGCAGCACCAGCAAGAGCGCCAGCGGCGGGAAGAGAAAGACCGACACAAAGGCGAGCAGAAACAGCCCCAGGTAGATCAGAAAGACCAGGAGGCCGAAATCGTCGTTGAACTTGGCAAGTACTCTGTACAGCATCTGGGATATCTTAGCCGTGGAAAACCTCAGGATCCCGCCAGGTCCCGATACACTGAAGAAATCACCCGGAGGTGCATCCAATGAATGTCGTTTGTGACCGTGCTGCCTTAGTAGAGGCCCTCTCCCTGGCTGGAAGTGTCGTTCCCAGCCGTACCACCGCCCCCGTCCTGGGCTGCCTGGCTCTCAAGGCGGATGACGGAATACTCACCGTGGCGTCGACAAACGCAGAGGTCGGGATCTCGATTGGAGTTCCCCAGGTCGAAGTCAAGGAGGCAGGCACCGCCCTGATTCCTGCTGACAAGCTCAATCAGATCACTCGAGCTTGCGAAGATTCAACGATTGCACTGCACCGGGAAAAATCGGTTCTCCATGTACGCAGCGAAGATGCGCACTTCAAGATCTTCGGATTCGATCCCGCGGAATTCCCCGGCGTACGGGAGTTTCCAGAAGAGGGCGAATTCTTCAGTTGTGACGGGGGCACGCTTCGCCGGCTGATCGGACGAACACTTTTCGCCACGGCGGTCGAGAACAGTCGTTTCGCAATCAGCGGCGTTCTGGTCGAGAAGCGAGGCAAGCAGATCCGCTTTGTCGCAACCGATGGCCGTCGCCTGGCGGTGGCCCAGGGCCCGGTCCGCGGAGGGCGCGAAGAGCAGACATTCATCCTTCCCTCAAAGCCTCTGCAGATCCTCAACAAACTGGTCGACGACCCAGATCTGCCGGTGCAGATCGCTCAGGAGGAATCCTACGCAATCTTCAAGGTCGGAGAAGGTGCCGATGCGGCAGTCCTCTCCACCAATCTGGTGGAGGGCCAGTTTCCGCCTTTCGAAGACGTCATTCCCAAGGATCAGGACAAGCGAGTCAAGTTTGAGTCCACTGAACTCAGCAGTGCGGTTCGCAGAGCGGCGCTGCTCACCAACGAGGAAAGCAAGGGCGTCCGAATGGACTTTTCCTCCGAAGGCCTGATGCTTTCCAGTCGTGCACCAGAGATGGGCGAGGCTGAAATTCAAGTCGAACTCAAGAGCTACGAAGGTGATCCAATCGAGATCGGCTTCAATCCGGCCTACCTCACGGAGGCGCTGAGGGTCATCGATGAGAAGGAGATCCTCATCGAACTCAAGGCCCCGAACAAGCCAGGGGTCATGAAGGTCGGCAACGAATTCACCTACGTCGTGATGCCGGTCAACCTGAGCTGAACCGATCAGAAGAGAAGCTGAATGACACAGGCCCGAGGACGCATCCTCGGGCCTGTGGTCATGTGCTTGAGCGGGGTCTCAACGCCCCGATTGGTTCAGCTGGTCCGGACACCGCAACCCCATTGACGAACGTAGGTCGGCTTGACCGGAGCCCCGGTCTTGATCGCCTTGACGGCGTTGAGGGGATAATTCGTTCCGTCGGCCTCCTGATCATCGAATGCACCCTGATAGCGAAGTACGCCCGCTCCGTCGATCACGAAGACGTGTGGGGTGGTTCGTGCGCCGTAGGCCTTGGCAACCGAGGTGTCCGCATCGATCAGAATGGGCGCGGTGATACCGAGCTTCTTAGCGACTTCTGCATCCTTCTTGGCGAGTTCCTCGGGAGAGACCCCCATCTTCTTGGTGGAGGAATCAATCAGCAGGTAAACCGCATCGGGGTCCGCGATCTTCATCTCCTTGACCAGATTCTTCACGCGACCAGTGGAGTGAATCGACTTTCCGCTGGCACGGCCGCTGTAGGGGCACGTGGGGCAGAACCATTCCAACACCACGGTCTTGCCCTTGAAGTCCGAGAGACTGACGGGCTTGCCGTTGGTGTCCATCAGGGTGAAGGCTGGCGCGGCCTTGCCGACTTCTGCAGTCGTCGCAGCCGAGGCCTTCTGGGTGGCGAGGGCGTCCGCGGCGGTAGCGGGCGCGCCTGCCCAGCCGAGAACGGACAGGAGGAGGAATGTGGAACAGAGGGTGGTGATTCGCATCGTGATGGGCTCCGTGTCTGGGTAAATGTCTGAATTGGGTGAGTGGGATTCTAGCTGGGTCAGGACTCGGAGGCCGTTGAACCTTCGGAATCCACTTCATCCGGAACGGGAGTGGGGATTGGAACATCGATTTGAAGCGCTCGGGGTCGCTCGTAGGTCCCGAGCAGGATCACCCCGTTGGCGCGCAATGGCTCTCCAAGGGAATCCTCCGGGACCACCGACAGGGGAATGTCGAAGACGAAGTTCCCCTCCAGGATCCTGCCTTGGATGGGGCCGGGTAGCTTTGGAGCGACTCCAGGACTCCCACCGGGGAGGTAAACCGCGGTCTTGGCCGCCCCCGCAATGCCACTGAGAAACAATCGGTCATTCGGATTCACCACCGCAGTGAACCGGGAAGGTGCGGATGAGCCAACCGTGGATCGGGGTACCCGGGACTGCCAGGCCTGGATCAGGCGATCGGCTCGCTGGTTGCGAGTGACTTCTCGCCCGGGCGCTGCGACCGGAAAACGCAGTGTCTGCCTGGACTCACCCAGCAGGCACATTTGCTTGCAAACCAGCCATTCAAGTTCGAGGGTGATCGTGACCTCATCTCTGGGGAGCGTCGGGGGAGCGGTCATGGGAACCATCAGCAATACGGTTCCGTCGTAACCGTAGGTGGTGTCCGCTCCGGCCCCAAAGATGCGAGGTCGGGGGAACTGCACTGCACCAACCTGGAAACCGTCGGGCGCGGTGACATCGACCACCGGAGCGGCACCGCTTGCTCCGGGATTGCGCCAGTAGATGTGCCAATCTGGGCTGATCGTGTACTCAACGGCAATGGTGAAGGGCTGATTTGGCAGAAGGGTCACTACATCGGAAAGGACCCTGACCTTGACCAGATCGTTGCCGGAAGTCGGAGGATCCTGGGCAGAGCCGCTCACCCCCCCGGTCTCGACGAGCAGTGTCAGCAAGAGACCCACAAAGCCGGAAACGAAGATGGCGGACGCGGAGACAATCATGAAGGGACCCTCGTTGGATGAACCATGACCACGATATCCAGTCAACGGACGGCGAGGGTCGTTCTTGCGTGTATCCTGAGCAAAAGCCTCACTCTTGAACGGGAGACCACATGTCCAAGTATCGATCCGAACGCCTCGTGACCTGGTCCGCATTCAGTGTCCTCCTGCTGAGTGCAACGGGGCTCATCGGCTGCTCCAACAAGACCAGTGACAAAGATCTGAGATTCGTGAGCAGCGCGAGGGCGATCGAACTGCTCGCTCAGCCCACAGGGGCATTTGGCTCGATGGGCAACCGAGTGAACGTCTGGCTCGACCCCAGGACGGAGGCTGAATATGCGAAGGCCCATATTCCAAACGCCATCAGCATGCCCTTTCCCCAGATCGAACAGGATTACAAGTCGAGACTCGTCAATGCCGCCACGATCGTCGTCTACGACACTGACTGGAATGACGTCATCGGTGTCAGTGCGAGCAAGCGGCTGATGGAACTCGGCCACTCCAACGTCTACACCCTCAAGGGCGGCATCGAGGCCTGGGTTGCCGACGGGCACGCCGTCCAAGACGGACTTCCCACGGAAGCAGTCGAGGATCAGGCCGGACGGCGCTGAGCACCCGTTGCACGAATGAACTCCGCTCGAGGAGTTGTCGAGTGGAAGAACCGGGCGTCGAATGAAGAAATGGAGTCGGGAATCGACTACTCGAGGGCAGCGGCACCAGAGACGATTTCTGTGAGCTCGGTGGTGATCTTGCCCTGACGTGCCCGGTTGAAATCGCGCTTGAGCGTGCGACCCAGTCCCTTGGCGTTGTCGCTGGCCGCCTTCATGGCGATCATGCGCATGACCTGTTCACTCACCACTGCGTCGTTGACTGCCTGGAAGAGCGAGGTCTTGACCGCGCGAGGAAGCAGCTCGGAAAGAATCGCATCGACCGACGGGCTGAAGTCGTAGACGACTCCGGATTCTGTGGCAGCAGTTGCCGTCGAATCGGTGTCAGCATCCGCTTCCGCGTCGGACTCGGCGTTGAACTTCATGGGCAGAAGCTGCATGACTTCCGGAATCTGGCGAGCATTGGATTCAAATCGCATGTAGATCACACGCACCGCACTGAACTCACCCGCGGAAAAGCGCTTGATCATCTCATCCGCGACTTCGGCAACCTGATCGAAGGAAGGCTTGTCACCGAATTGATGACGATGCGCGACGTCGGTACCAGCGAAGTTGAAATAAGCCCCTGCCTTCTTGCCGGAGATCTGGAGTTCGAAACCAGTTCCCGAAGCCTCCAAGGAATGCAGATGCTTGGAGGCAGTTCGAAGTACGTGGCTGTTGTACGCGCCACAAAGTCCTCGGTCGGAGGAGATCACGAGGATCAGCTCTCGGTGCTCGGCCCCGGTGACACCGTTGATCAGCACATCCTCGAGTTCGTCACCACAGGCCTCGGCCACGCGTGAGACGAGCTCCCGGATCGAATCGGTGTAGGGACGGGTTGCTCGCGCCCTTTGAAGGGAAGAGGTGAACTTCGCGGTTGCGATCATCTGCATCGTCTTGGTGATGCGCTCGATCGTGGAGACCGCCGTCATGCGCTTCTTGATTTCGCGAATCTGTGCCATAGGCAGGCAGTGTAACTAGTCGGCGCGGATTGCGCCGGGTTCGGATGAGAATTCCTCTCCCAGAACGAGCCCGTCCCAGGCGGGCTCCATCCCCTCCGGGAGGCGGGAAAGCAGGTCCGCATGGCGAAGTTCATGGCTCATGTGAATGAACCGAGTGCGAGTCGCCCCGATCCGGCCGGCCAGATCAACCGCCTGTTCCGTAGTGAGGTGGGTGGCGTGCGCGCGATCCCTCAAAAGGTCGAGGACCAGCGTGGTGAGGCCATCAAGCTCCGACCAGGTCTCGGGGGGAATGCCGGAGACATCGGTGCACCAGGCGAGCGGGAGTGGACCGGGCTGTTCCGGGGCTGGGCGCCCGTCCGGAAGCGCCGCCTCCACGCGGAATCCCAGGATCGGGAGCCGCCCGTGCAGGAACCGCAGCGGTTGAATACGAAGCCCGAACAGGTGAAGTGCCCGTCCTGGATGAAGGGCGACGTCATAGAGATCCGCGACGTAGGACGTGTTCACGTTGCGGTGTGGCGCGTAGATGTGCGGGTAGATTCGGTGCAGGCATTCGAGCACCTCAGGTTCGGCGTGAATTCCAATCGGTGCCTTCATCAGCGTGTTGTATCGGCGTACTTCGTCGAGCCCGAAGATGTGATCGACGTGGGCGTGGGTGACGAGGATTCCATCACAACGGTCCAGTCCATGACGCAGAGCCTGCTGGCGATGATCGGGGGGAATGTCGATGAGCAGGGTTCTGGGACATCCGTCGGGATCGACAAAACGCATCGCCGCACCGCATCGAAGGCGGGTGTCCCGAGGATCAGTCGAAGAACAGGTCGAACACGAACACCCGATGCAAGGGACCCCCGCAGAGGTTCCCGTACCGAGGAATTCGAGCCGAAAGTCCCGGACTCCACTCATGGATGAGTCTCGGGAGACACCGCGGAGGGGCTCATCGCCTCGACGATTGCCCGAGCTGCAAGGGCCGGATCCGTGGCATCGCAGATCGCTGAACTCACGGCAACGCCACGGCAACCCATGTGGGCAAGCTGAGCGGCACCCCGAGCATCGATGCCACCGATCGCCAGGTGCGCGACGCCGGGATGTTCTGCGATGAATCGTTCAAAGAACCCCGGGCCGGAGGTTTCCAGAGCCTGCTTGGTTCGGCTGGGAAAGATGGCACCCACACCCACGAGGTCACATCCGGCTTCAATCGCCTCGGCCACCTCCTCGGGATCGTGAGTGCTCGAACCGATCAGCAACCGCTCTCCGGCAAGGTCCCGAGCCTCGGCGAGCGGAAGATCACCCTGCCCAAGGTGGACTCCATCCGCCTCGGCGGCCAGAGCGATGTCGACGCGATCGTTGACGACCACACAGACGCCTCGCGGACGCGCGATGGAGATCGTCTGCCGAACCCGTTGAAGCAAGCGTTCATCCGACAGCTCCTTTTCTCGAATCTGGACGCAATCGATTCCCCCGTCAATCGCACCCTCGAGCACCTGTTCCCAAGGCGCGCGGCAGGCCGCTTCGGTCAGCAGCAGGCAGACCCGCCACTGAGCACAACCCCGAGCGAGCTCCTGGATGAGAGTCGCGGCGGCCTCGTAACTTCGGTAGCGAATGGCCTCGAAACCTCGAGCGGTTTCCGGTCGGATGGTCTTGCTCCACTCCTCGAGGGAACGCAAGGATTCCGAGGCGCGGGACGCCGCCGCACGGACCACCGCCTCGCTGTGCTCACGGATGAATTCCCCGGAGGTTGTCACCGTTCGGCCTTGGTCAGCTTCCACCGCACGACTGTGCTCGAGCATGCCCGGGGGGAGGGATCCGACCAGCTCGTGAAGCTGGTGACGAAGTTGCTTGAACTCCTCGATGAGCGCCCGATCATCGAGCAGGAACCGAGCCCCGTCTTCCAGGACCCGCAATGCCTCCCGAGCGCGATTTGCGCTGGCGTCGAGGATTCGGGCGGAATGATGAGGAGGCGGAGGCATGGGGTCAATCCTAGCCTCCTCACCTCCCCCCGCCAGCGTCGAGCACGCTAGACTTGTCATCCCCCCGCGAAAACAAGGAGCGCGAACCGATGACTTTCTCACTACCCGACCTTCCCTATGCCGAAAACGCCCTCGAACCGGCAATCGATGCCAAGACGATGAACATCCATCATTCCAAGCACCACGCCGCCTATGTGGCCAAGCTCAATGATGCGGTCAGTGGCACGGAGTACGAAAACAAGACGATCGAGGAACTCTGCGCGGGCATCAAGAACCTGCCCGCCGAGATCCAGGGTGCGGTCCGAAACAACGGTGGCGGCCACTTCAACCACTCGATGTTCTGGACCAGCCTGGCCGCCCCGGGCACCGGTGGCGCACCGAGTGGCGCTCTCGCCGCGGCGATCGACGGCACCTTCGGTTCGATGGATGGATTCAAGGAGAAATTCGCCGCCGCCGCCGCCACTCGATTCGGCAGCGGCTGGGCGTGGCTCTGCGTTCAGGGTGACGGAGCGCTCTGCGTGTGCTCGAGTCCCAACCAGGACAATCCTCTGATGGTCGGAGTCGCCGAATGCCCCGGTACCCCGATCCTCGGCCTGGATGTCTGGGAACACGCCTACTACCTGCACTACCAGAACCGTCGACCCGACTACGTCGCGGCCTTCTGGGACGTGATCGACTGGAACGCCGTCAGTGAGCGCTTTGCCGCAGCCAGCTGAACGCGATTCCTCGATTGAAATCGACTGACGACAACGCCCCGCTCGAAGCGGGGCGTTGTCACGTTCGGTACCGGATGAGGACCGCTGATCGGCTGGTTCAGCCAGAAACACCTTCACGAACCGAATCGACCAGGCTTTCAAACGAACTGACATTCTCGAGGACGGTCTTGTCCGGACCAAGCAGACGGACGTAGACCGTCCGGCCCGGAGCCTGAATGATCGCGCCGAGCTGAGCCCAGTTTGGCTTGGGCGCGGCGGCACCCATCCCGGCGTAGCTGCCCTCGAGCTCCACGTAGGAGATCGCCATGTCGTTGATCGTCTTGGTGGACTGTTCGACCCTGGCGGGAACACCATCGGTGGGTCGAAACTGCTGAATCCAGCGATTCAGGTTCATCTGGATGCCGCCACCATCGGAGCCGATGAAGACGCTGAAGATCAATTCCGCCGAGGGAGACCCCCCGCTTCCCGGTACGGAATACTGGAGGGTTCGGAATCGCATCGATGGTGCCATCCAGGGCCACAACGCCGGCTTGTCGAAGACCAGACCGGCACACCGAGCTAGGTTGGCTGGATCCTCACGGGTCGAGGTCGTCCAGCTGGAGGGATCGGTGGGAGCCGAGGTGGCTGCCGCAACGGAGCCGGTCGCACCCGGAATGGGGGGAGCGGTTGGCGCGGATGCCGTACTCGTTGGAGCGGGCGCAGCGGGGGTGTTCAATCCCGCTGTGGGGTCCTCCCGCTTGCCGCAAGCGGGCAACAGGAGCGTGAGCGAGGCAAGCATGAGAAGCAAGGGAAGCAAGGACAGTTGGCGCATGGATGGATCCTCCTGGTGCGTGGGAAGCGTACGATAGCGAGTCATGGAGAACTTGACCCCGGAAGAACAGACCACCGGACTGAGAAACGTCCGATTGTGCGGCCAAACGGGCACCGTGGAACTTTCGATCCACGAAGGCCGTCTTTCGAGCGAGCCGATCGGCCACGATCGAATCCTCGATGCGGATGGGGCCTGGGTGCACCCGGGCTTCGTCGACGCCCACCTGCACATGGGGCTCGGCGGTGACGGCATGACGCAACTGGACCTCTCAGGAGTCCGGTCCCGTGCGGAGTTCGAACAGGCGATCACCCGGGAAGCCGCGGCCCTCCCCCCCGGACAATGGCTTCGTGCACATGGATGGAACGAGGAAGATTTTTCCAAGGATGGCATGCCGACCCGCTCATGGCTGAAAGGCGCGGGCGACCGACCGGTGGTCGCCTATCGAGTGGATTACCACGCGTGCGTGGTGAACGATGCGGTGCTGGAACGGGTGCGCCTTGAAGACTGCCCTCCTGGTGGACGCGTCGATCGGGATGCCCATGGACACCCCACCGGGTTGATGGTNGAAGGAGCNGCCTGGCACCTGGTGAACCCGGTGGTTCCGGAGGCGAGTGTCAAGGNCCGACAGAACGCGATGCGCACCGCTGATCAGTACTTCGCCAAGAATGGCCTGGTGGCTGTGGGNTCCATGGAATATGCACGTGAACTCACCCAAGCCTTGGAACCGATCCGGCGGGAACTCAGGGTGCGGGTGCTGGTCACCCTGCTTGAGCGGGACTGGCCGCTCAATTGTTCGGTCGCCGAGTCGTTTGAGAACGATGCGATGCTGTCGGTCATCGGGTTCAAGGCATTTCTTGACGGCACCCTCGGCTCCCGATCGGCCGCGATGCTGAGTCCCTACCCCGACGACCCTGCAGGAGGCGACGGCATGCTGATCGAGCTTGCCGAGGAGGGGGTCCTGGGGGAGTGGATTCGATTNGTNGANAGCAAGGGCTTCTCACCCTCGATGCACGCGATTGGTGATCGCGCACTGCGGCTGGCTCTGGATGTGGCGGACACGCTTCCCGAGGCGGCCCGGTCACGGGTGCGCTTCGAGCACGCCCAGACGATTCATCCGGATGACCTCCCACGCATGGAAGGTCGATTCGCGAGCATGCAGCCGCTGCACCGAACCCTGGATGCGCCCGTGGCCGAGGCGCGGCTGGGAACCGAGCGACTGGGCCACTTCTACCCGTTGAAGTCACTCGAAGAGGCGGGTGCGCGGCTGGCCTTCGGCTCCGACTGGCCGATCGTCGATTGCGATCCGTTCAAGGGAATCAGAGCCGCAGTNACCGGCTGTGGCGTGGGTCCTTCGGAAGTCGTCGGGATCGACACCGCACTGGCCGGCTACACCACGGAGGCACGTGCGTGCCTGGGACTCGAAGGCGGCACCATCAGCCCGGGCGCCCCCGCCGACCTGGTGCTGCTGGANCGAGATCCACGGGAAGTCGACTGGTCCTCCGATGAGGCTCCCACCGTCTTGACTACGATCGTGGGAGGCAGAGTCGTCCACGACCTGCGATGATGANCNTCCAGATCNGAAGGAGCGAACACCCATGNTTCAGTGGTGGGTACACGAGCAATACAACATCGGCGGACCGACCCTGGTGATCAGCTGGGCGTTCTGGGTGATCTTCTCGATCACCCTGCATGAACTCGCCCACGGCTGGGCGGCGATCTGGCAAGGCGACCGCACCCCTCGGGAGACCGGTCACATGACCTGGAATCCGATCGTGCACATGGGCGGGGCCTCGTTGATCATGTTCGCCCTGATCGGAATCGCCTGGGGGCTGATGCCGACCGACCCTTCCCGCTATCGCTGGGGCCGACGAGGACGAATCGTGGTGGCCGGGGCGGGGCCGATGATGAATCTGCTGCTGGCGGCCGCCTCCCTGATCGCATTGGTGGTCCTTGCCAAGTTCGGACCCACCGACACCGTCCTGGGTCAGCGACTGGCGACGTTCTTCTATCTAGGAGGGATGCTGAACCTGGTGCTCTTCGGACTCAACCTCCTGCCNGTNCCACCCTTGGATGGGTCCCAGATCCTGATGGGACTNTCCTATCGGTGTTACGTCTGGTTTCAGAGCCCCATGGTGCGCCAATACTCGTTTTTTGCCGTCCTGGCCCTGTTCTTCATGACCCCATTGGGTCGGTGGGCCTTCAGCTCCGCCCACGCCGCNTGCAATGCGTTNCTGGGGGTCTTNGGCTTCGGCATGGGCCCGGTTTGATTGCCCGGCGGTTTTCGCTAGAATCTNCGATTCGCACCCACCCGCCGAAGTCGCCCGCACGAGCACCCCGCTCCCACGGTCGAACGGCCGGTCGCCTCCCGTGGACGTCACGGGCGGACCAGTCGAGGCTGGTGCCTGCAAGGAGTTGATCAATGGTTGTCTTGCGTATGCAGCGAATGGGCCGAGCCCACCGTCCGTTNTATCGAATCGGCGCGATGGACAAGCGNTCCCCCCGCAACGGTCGAGTCATCGAGAACCTCGGCTGGTACGACCCCGTGAANACGATGGGNGCNGACAAGCCNGANTACGAACTCAAGGAAGACCGCATCCGCCACTGGCTGAGCGTCGGCGCCCAGCCGAGCGATACCGTGCGCGACCTGATGCGCAAGGCCAACATCGATGCCAAGTCGGGAACCCCCTACACCCCGGCACCGATGGACGCTGCTTCCGGCGACGCCGCCGAGTGAACCGACTTCCGTCGGCTCCGATGTTCCTGGAAAGCGAGTCCATCCGATGAACGCGCCCCGTGAACGCCTCGGTTCCGACAAGGACCGCTCCCTCGAACGCACGCCTCCCGAGCGTCCGATGCGGATCGACATCCTGACGATATTCCCCGAGGTGTTCGAACCGATTCTTTCGACGAGCATCCCCGGACGGGCCCGAGACTTCGGGGCCACCGACTACCAGGTCCACGACATTCGCGCGTGGGCCGACAACAAGCACCGGAAGGTCGANGATCGACCGTTCGGTGGAGGACCCGGAATGGTTCTCATGTGCCAGCCGCTGATGGACTGCGTCGAAGCAGTCGAGGCGATGGACGAGAGGACCCCGACGAGGATCCTGCTGACCCCCCAGGGCGAACCCCTGAAGCAGGACCGAGTCGAACAGCTGGCGACCACGGAGCGACTGCTCCTGATCGCCGGGCACTACGAGGGGATCGACGAGCGTGCGATCGACGCACTCTCGCCCCTCCGACTGAGCATCGGGGATTTCGTCGTCTCTGGCGGCGAACTCCCGGCGATGCTCCTCGTGGACGCGATCGCGCGGCTTCAGCCGTCGGTTCTGGGCCATGAGCTTTCGGCGACGGAGGATTCGTTCTCCGTGACCGACGAGTCGGGCAGCCCGCTTCTGGACTGCCCGCACTACACCCGACCTCGCTCGTGGCGAGGACGGGAGGTTCCAGAGGTGCTTCTGGGCGGCGACCACGCCGCCATCGAACAGTGGCGCCTCGAACAGCGCAGGGAACGGACGCAGCAGATGCGCCCCGACCTTCAGCACCGTGACCCCTGAGCCCGACACGTCGTCGCGGACTCAAGTCACCAGACCCGCAACGCTCCAGGAAGCGAACCGGGCACAACAGGCCCCACCGGGCCGGGACTCGAAGACCCATGAGCCAGCTCAAAGATCGCCAGGCAATTCTCGAATCAGTCGTCGCCGACCAGCTCAAGCAGGGAGATGACCTTCCGCTGATGAGCGTGGGTGACACGATCGACGTGCACTACCGAATCATCGAAGGCACCAAGGAACGCATCCAGGTGTTCCAGGGCGTCTTCATCTCCCGCAACCACAGCGGGATCAACGAGACGATCACCGTCCGACGCATCGTGGCCAACGAAGGCGTCGAGCGAATCTTCCCGCTGCACTCACCCCGACTGGCCAAGGTCGAAGTCATTCGTCGCGGCGACGCCCGCCGTGCGAAGCTCTACTACCTTCGCGATCGCATCGGCAAGTCCCGCCGTCTGCGCGACCAGCGCCGTGGACTTCAGCACGTGGAATCCTGGGAAACGGACCACGCTGAACGCGTCACCGCTGAAAAGCAGGCCCAGAAGGCAGCTGCCAGCGAGGCGGCCTCATCAGGGGACGAATGATCGCCCCCGCCTTTTTCGAAGGGTGAACTGCATCGATGCGTGTCAGCCTGAGCAAGACGTTCACGTTTGAAGCTGCACACTGGCTGCCCACCTTCCCGGAGGGGCACAAGTGTCGCCGCATGCACGGGCACTCCTTCAAGGTCGACGTTCTCGTCGAAGGAGAGGTCCCCGAGGAAACCGGCTTCCTCATGGACTTCGGGGACATGCGCAAGGCGATTGCGCCGGTCGAGGATGCCCTGGATCATCGGTGTCTCAACGACATCGAAGGCCTGGAAAACCCGACTGCGGAGATGCTCTCACGATGGATCTGGGACCAACTCGCGCCCGGACTGCCCCTCCTGCGAGAAGTGAACGTACGGGAAACCTGCACCAGTGCCTGCATCTATCGCGGAGAAGACTGACCATGCAGGTCTACGTCCTTCACGACGCCAAAGCCGTCGCCAGTATTGCGGGCGTCGACGTCCCGGCCTGTGATGCGCTCGCGCTGTCGGTCGAGAATCCTTCCGAAGTGCTCTTCGCTTTCGTGGGCGGCAACCCCCTCTCGAACGACTGGCTGGTCGACCTGGAACTTCCCGGCCAGCGCGTCGCAGCCTGGAGTGGGACCCTCAATGACGGGGGCGAGCTCTTCGCTGCGCACCCCCACAACTGGATGAGTCCCGGCAGCGAAGCACTCACTCGACTGCTCGAGGAACTCCTGCCGCAGTTTGAACGTGCACAACGCACCTTGTGCCTGGTACCTCATGCACGGCACGTGCTGAGTGATGTCCAGGGAACGATCAACCTGGCACGCGCTCATGCGGGCAGCGCCCTGGAAATCGCCCTGGCTCCGGGGAGCCTGCTGGTTCCCTCGATGCTCGAAACCCTGGAAGACCACCTTGAGCGCAGCTTTGGGACGTTGTCGGCCGCTGCAAGCTTTCTGTTCATCGAGGACCTGGCCATCAGCGAGGATGGCGAGTCACTTGAACCGATCGCCTTCGGGGAGGGAGTGCTCGACAAGTCATTGCTGCGAAGCGCCATAAATCGCTTCTGGCCAGCCGACAAACCGGTGGTGGTGCGCGCGGCCAACCTGGCCCAGCAACTGGATTGGCTTGAAGGCTAGCCCCCCCCCGCCGGTCCTGATCAGCCGATCCAGTGAGAAAACCAGCCCTACTTCTGCTTCCCGGAATTGCTCCAACCGGGTGAGGATCCTAGACTTGAATCCAGACGAAGGGTCGAAGGATCGACTCGAGTGCACGGAGGATCCGTATGAGTTCAATCGAGAACGCGCCCGCAGCTCGCAGTGCACTGGATTCGCAAGTTCTCGTTCTCAACCGTGTGTATTCAGCGATCCGAATCGTCGACGCCCGGAAGGCATTCACCTTTCTTTCGAAAAGCGTCGCGGAAGTCATCTCCCTCGAGCAGGGCAATTTTCGAAATTACGACTTCGGCAGCTGGACGGACATCGCCGAGCTGCAGCGGGAATTCGAATCAGAACAGCATGACTGGGTGCGGACTCCGAGCATGACTCTTGCAGTCCCCAAGATCATTCGACTCTTCAGCTACGACCGCAGGCCCAGCCAGGACATCCGACTCAACCGCCGGAACATTTATGCCCGCGACGAAAGTTCCTGCCAGTACTGCGGCAGGAAGTTCTCCACTCGCGAACTTTCTCTGGACCACGTGATCCCCCGTGTGCAGGGCGGCGAGGACAGCTGGACCAACCTCGTCTGCGCGTGCGTGCGCTGCAATGCTCGCAAGGGAGGACGAACCCCACGACAGGCCAACATGCGCCTGGTCAAGAAACCGGTGAAGCCCCGGTTGAACCAGGCGATTCGACTTCGGATCGGTTCACGACGCTACCAGTCCTGGAAGGCCTTCATCGATGAGGCGTACTGGACGATCGAGCTCTCCTGAGCTCATCCTCAACCGAGCAACATCAGTCCCAGCGTGACGGTGACCAGGTTGTTCACGGCATGTGCGACGATCGGCGCAACCAGCGAACCTCGCCATTCCCGCCCCAGGCAGAACGCCACGGCCAGAGCCCCCAGCACCGGAATGAACGCCAGCCCCTGCGGGTGGATCGCAGCGAAGATGAAGCTCGAGATCAGGGCGGAAAACAGAAAACTCAGGGCCAACCCGACCCCGCGAGAATACTCGCGCAGGTAGCGATACAGCACACCCCGAAACATGATCTCCTCGACGATCGGAGCGGCTACACAGGCAAGCAGGTAGACCAGCACCAGTCCGAAGACGGAACCCTCGAGCAGTTCGGTGACCGGATGAGAAGGCGGCGGCTGAGTACCGAAAAGAAGCTCGATCAGCAAGACCAGGACCTGGGAGAGCATCAATCCGCACACGAGCAGAGGGATCGCGGTGGTGTAGATCAGAAAACCGCACCCGATTTCCTTGATGAGGCCGGCTTTGAAGAATCCGCAGTGCTGACGCAGTTGCGCGGAGGTGACTCCGCGAACTCGAGGCCAGTAGAGAACGAACAGGCTGGCAAACATCGCGATCATGGAACCCAGAAGATTGAGTTCGGGAAAAGCACTGCCCAGTCTGGTGAACATCATCACGAACTCGATCAGGAACGAAAGACCGAAGAAGGCGAGCAGCCACAGGGCGAATGTTTCCAGGTAAACACTGCCGGTACGGCCGCTGGGATCAAAGAGAAGGGCCCGGAACCCCTTCAAGAGAGGTACCCAGATGCTGAGCAGGAAGCAGAGCAGGAACACGCAACCGAAACCGAGAGCGAGCAGATACCAGAGTCCGACTCCCAACAGGACGAACACGGCGGTCATCGCACCGCTTTGCAATTGCTGAAGGGCGACCCGGTCCCGTGTGGCCTCCGCCTCAAGCAGGGGTCCGTAGAACGGAAGCAGGCGCTTGAGTCGAGCGGAGGAATCTTCGTTCAGCGCCGCGGCACGCTCCCCCGACGCCAGCGCAAAAAGCAGGACCGAGACATCATCAAGCAGTCGGCCCCGAACATCCGAGGGATCTGCCTCGTTTTCAGCACGTTCCATCTCGACCGACTCGAGTGAATCAAGCGCACCCTCCAGATCACCAAGTTGCTCCCGAAGAATCGCTTTCGCCAGCCGGTCCTCGAGGGTCAGCGGTTTCAGAGCGACCAGTTGAGTCTGAAGAAACTCGTCTGGGACCCCGGCTTTTTGGGCACCGACGATCATTTTTCCCACCAGCTGAAACTCAGCCCCCAGGGGCTCGGTGTCTTCCGCTGAGCCGGTCACGGCGATCTGAGAACCCAGGTAATTCAGCACGACCATCGTCAGAACCACCAGCGACATCAGGAACCAGGCAAAAAAATGGGTCAGACGGCTGGAAACGACCCTCCCGGGGAAGATGGGGGGCGGAGGGTGGGCAGGGGGGGGTGGCGAAGCACTCATTCCTCCAGCCTACCTTGACCCGGCTGAATCCGCCCTCGGGCCCATCCGAGCTTGACACTG
>NHEC01000105.1 GCA_002171655.1 Planctomycetes bacterium TMED75 | reverse complement strand
GGCCTCGCAGAGCGTGGTCGGAATTGAGTCGGAAGGTAGTTCTTACCTCCACCACCTCAGATCAAGCAATGCAGGATCGTAGTAGAAGTGATCGGTCTGGTCATCGGCATTCGGATTACCCAGGCTCCAGCTTGTGAGCTCGGATTCACTCTGCACAAGACTGGAAATGTACTGGCCGGTACCGTCCGAGGCGCTCCCGGCAGGCGGTGATGGTGCAGCCCAGTTCACCGGTCCATGAGTGGCCCAAGAAGGAGAACCAGCATGTTCGACTGTGAAGTGAACGTTGTCGATGATCGTAGTGGATGGGTGGAAAGTACTTGATACTTCATTACCTCGATACTTGTACGTGTGCAGATTGCGCAGCAGCACGCGCTTGTTGAAGTTCATGAAGTCAACGGAGCAACTACGGAAGGTGCAGTCCGTCATGACCAAGTGGTCGAAGTCTGGATTGAAGTTGAGTGACTGCGATGCATAACGAGCATCGATCTTCCAGCGAGCAAAGGCGAAGTTGCTGAGCTTGGATGCCCATTCGAGATGACCAATTTGTGCGTAATCGTTGGTCGCAGTAATGTCCGCAAAGATCCGGTTCTCGATGAAGTCACCATTCACATGAAAGTGGATGATGTCGGGGTGCATCAAGTGATCGGCATTGTAGTGATCATGCTTGTCGACAAAGCAGTTGATCACAGCGCCCGGGCTCTGCCCCCAACAATCCTTCGATGAACGGTTGAAGGTGGTGTGCTTCGCAAGATAGACCGTGCTGATACCACCCGGAAAGTTCTCGAAGTCCATGTCCTTCACCCACATGCCACCGGACCAGTTGGTGAGCACCTTGGTGACTTCAGGAAGATCGGAAGAAGCCCACCCTGGAATCGGACCGTCGGAATGACTGGTGAAGAAGATGTCTTCGACGAACAGGCGATTATTGTGTGCACCGGTTCCCCTGATCACCACACCATTTGAGCTGCTGGCGGCCGGACGCTCGGCAATGATGGTCATGCCTTTCAGATGTATGGAGAGGTACTTAGCTCCGGCATTCATGCTGGTATGTCCACGCAGAATGATTTCGTCACGAGTCACGCCGGGAGCAGCGCAAATTGTGAGCACCTTGTTGTCGTCGGTGTTGTTCAGACTGGAATGATTGGTCTTGAACCAGGTGTACTCACCCGCTTCGAGTTCGATGCGACCCGAAGTGATCAATGAACCCATTGAACTGATGGCCTCGTCGATGGTCGAAAACTGTGAGTTGGGACCAACTCGGACCGTACGGGGACTTGGTTCGTAATTGAACCAGAAGCTCTGATTCCCGTTGTTCAACCTGTGAAGGTCCGGGGCATTATGAGCGCCCTGTAGAATTCGGGGAATACCGTGATTGGGATAAACGATGGCGCGGATCTCGTTGATTCCGGTGGGAAGTTCCGAAACATCGATCTTTGCGATGTACTCGGCATATCCGGTTTCCGGGTGAGGCTGAACTTCACGGGTGACAGTCGGCTCGCCACCATTAAGGATGAATTCCACACGATCGATATCGGTCATATGAAAGGCGCTGATCGTGACGTAGAAGTCTTCGCTTCGGGTGATGAACGGGAATTCCGTCCACCGCGCGATTGATTTGGCACCGTAGCCGGGAGACGCGGAACTGCCAACTCGCATGGGGTTGCCGTAGTTCCCATTGAATCCAGAGCCCGGTACCAGGACTCCGATACCGGAATCATCGACTTGATTCTGGTCATTACCGACGTCGGTACCATCACCACCCGCTTCATTGGGATCACTGCCGAAACCATCTCCGGACGAACTTTCATCGCCACCAGCTTCGGAATCGGACTCGTTTCCGTTTTCATCGTTCCCAGAATCCGAGCCGGAGTCGGCTTCCTCGAAATCTCCACCAACACCAGGATCGATGTCCGGATCATCATCAGTATTGCCGTCACTGTCACCGGAATCCTGGTTGTCATCAGCTTCGTTAGCCTCCTCACCAAGATTACCGAGATAGGCGAGCAGAATTGCGAGATCCTGACCACCGACAACTCCATCACCATTGAAGTCCCAGGTGGAATCAGCCGTACCCCAGGCAGTCTGCATCATGTTGATGGCTTCCTGACTGGTGAGTGCATCGAGCAAAGCTTCAATCTCAGCTACCGAGATAGAACTGTTCTCCGAACCAGCATCACCGGTATTCGAAGCTGCTGATTCATTGAAACCAGACTGCTGATAGCTCGCGGGCATGATTGGTCGATCGCCGGCAAGGGCCATCAGCGATTCCATGCCGAGGGGAGAACTGTTTTCTGCAGTCAGTCGTGGAAGGAACACATCTACGGCTGACAGAAGTTCTGAATAGTTCTGGTTGAATCCAGAAGTGGAGGAACTGGTGGGGACCTCGGGGAATCCAACAACACCAATCTTGATGCCTGGAACCCGATTGCGGATCTGACGAATGACCGCTGCCATTTTCTGAGAGACCTTACTCTCATACTTGGTGCGAGCATCAGTACCCCAGGAGTCTTCCAGTTGACGTCGGTAACGCGATGAGATGTTGTCAAAGGACAAACGAGAACTTCGGATGTCGAATGCAAACACCTCGCCTGGATCGAGTCGCTTGGCGCGTCGTACGGTCTTGTTCATATCCAGAAGGACACGTGGTTGAAGACTGTCACCTGCGTACCGGATATTCGCCGAGAAACGTGTTATCTCACCGAATGAGCCAACAGAATCTGTGCTCAATATCGATGGCGTACCCGCTAGAGTGTTCGTACCACCAACAAAGCAGGCTGCGAGGCTGATTGCAATCAGGTGTCGTCCAAGAACTCTGTAAGGAACTATCATTCCATCTCCTCCAAGGGCTGTTGATGTTGCCCAGTACTGAACGGGCTCAAGTTGGATGTTGCCATTCAGGAAGGGCTTTCCCAAATTACCTTGGTGGTCTCATCGGAATCATTGATGAGGCGCTTGAGTGATCAGCACAAACACTCGATCAAATAGAGGTTATCGGTGACTATAGACACGAAAAACTGTGGGTGAGTTGGCTTCAATCCCGGTAGATACCATTTAAAAACCCCCCTCGAAGCAGGGGGGCTGTATTCCTGGTGGACACGCGGGTGTCCGAACAGGGGTTCTGGTGTTATCGGATCCAGCTGTCAGCTGACGATCCCATTGTCTTCGAGCAACTTGAGGAGAGCCTCAGCGCTCTCCTGGACGGTCTGCTCGTGCGTGTGAAGGACCAGTTCGGCCTTCTCAGGTTCATCATAAGGATCATCGATTCCGGTGAAGCCCTTGATCTCGCCAGCACGTGCCTTCTTGTAAAGGCCCTTGGGATCTCGCTTTTCTGCTTCCTCAAGAGGACACGCGACGTAGATCTCGAAGAAGGGGATCTCGGCCTCGGCGTGAATAGCTCGAACCTGGTCACGGTCGACCTTGTAGGGGCTAATAAAACTGGAGATGGAAATCATTCCACTGTCCGCGAAGAGTTTGGTGACCTCACCGATGCGGCGAATGTTCTCCGCACGATCCTCGGCGGAGAAGCCGAGGTTCTTGTTGAGACCCATGCGGATGTTGTCGCCATCAAGACGGTAAGCATGCTTGCCGCGTGAGAGAAGCATTCGCTCCAGCTCGACCGCAACGGTGCTCTTGCCACTTCCGGAGAGACCGGTAAGCCACAGAGTCGCACCCTTCTGCCCCATGTTGACCGCCCGCATTTCGGGGGTGATTTCACCTTCGTGCCAGGTAATGTTGGTTGCTACTTGTTCAGCCATCGTTGATTCATATTCCTTAAAAAACTTCTTGAGAGATCAGGTTCAAAGCACGGGTAGGGATGTCAGGCGGGGACTTCGGAAGTGGCCCACTTGATCAGGACATCAGCGACTTCAGGTCGTGAGAATTCACCGGGAGGGCGTTCGCCCTTGGCGAGCATTTCACGGACCTTGGTACCTGAAAGGAAGATCTGGTCTCCCTCGAGCTTGGGGAACGTCTTGGCTGAGACCATTCCCTGTGCCTTCTTGCTGTAGGCAGCGTGTTCAAACTTGAGCGGGATGATGCCGATGTCTCCGGGCTCGAATTCATCGAAGATGTTCTGAGCGTCGTAGGTCCCGTAATAGTCACCCACACCGGCATGGTCACGACCGACGATGAAGTGACTGACACCGTAGTTCTTGCGGATGAGTGCATGAAGGACGGCCTCACGAGGCCCTGCATAGCGCATGGCTGCAGGCATGACGGTGAGAAGTGTTCGCTCATCAACGAAGTAATGTTCGATGATCGTGGTGTAACAGTCCATGCGCACGTCGGCTGGAATGTCGCCGGGCTTGGTCTCACCGACCAGGGGGTGGATGAGGAGTCCGTCACAGATCTCGGTGGCACACTTGCAGAGGTATTCGTGAGCTCGGTGAATGGGGTTTCGAGTCTGGAACGCCGCGATGGTGTTCCACCCACGAGACTCGAAGTCAGCTCGAGTCTCAGCAGGGGGAAGACGGTGTTCGGTGAACTGCTCGCCGGGTTCATTCTCGGGAACCACGGTCAACACGTGAATCGGACCACCGACGAGCCAATCGCCTTCTTCCTGGACGGCGGCAACACCGGGGTGTGCATCGTCTTCGGTTCGGAAAACGTTGGGGATCTCGAGAGCCTTGTCGTGTGCGTAAATCTCCTGGACATCGATGATGGCCAGCAAGGTTCCGTCGCTGTGGAACAAAGCAGCGGATGAGCCTTCGGAGAGAGTAGCTTTGACTTCATCATCGACCGCGAGGGTGATGGGAATGGGCCACACGGTACCGTCAGCAAGGCGCATGTCCTTGCAGATGCCTTCGAAGTCCGCCTTTCCGACGAAACCGGTCAGGGGGCTGAAGGCACCAATGGCGATCATTTCAAGATCGCATGCCTGCTTGGCACTCAGGGTGATCGCGGGCAGCGAGGACGCTTTTTCGCGCAGCGCAGCCATCTCGGTTTCGGGAACGAGTCTGTTTATAAGAGAACCGCCATGGGGTTCGATCAAGGATGACCGTGACATAATCGTGTTGCTTTCCCTGGGATACAGGTGGGTTGAAAGATGAAACCATTGACAGATGAGCGATCGTAGCGATTGCCGATCCCTGCATCAAGCATCGATATGATCTCTCTGGTGGAACCTAAAAAGACCACTAACCCGCATAAATCCAGACCATTAGGCTGGGAGCCCCTGATCCGATTTGGCAGCGAGAAAGAGTGGGAAGGAGCCGTGAAAAGGGACCGATTTCCGGACCTTGCATCAAGGGGTCAAGAAAAGGGGAATACCAGTGGGATGATCAGGGTGGCGCAGAAGATGACGATCACCAGCAGGGGAATCCCAAGTCTCATGAAGTCGGTGAAGCGATATCCCCCGGGGCCAAACACCATCAGGTTGGTCTGATAGCCGATCGGGGTCAGGAAGTTGCATCCCGCGCCAGCCATCAACCCGAATACGAATGGCTCTGGACGAAGGCCCAGCGTTTCGGCGATGAGGATGACGATCGCGAACATGATGGTCGCTGCACCATAGTTCGTCACGAACTGTGCCAGGAATCCGGTGATGAGTATGACGCTCGCCAGAATCAACCTTGGTGAATCGGCCATGGTGGAGACCACATCGAGTAGTCCGGTTGCCCCGATCTTCGCCAACCCGGAAGCCTGAACCGCTTGTCCGATTCCTATCGCACCGCCAATGGTCAGAAGGACCTGCCAGTTGATCGCACTGCGGGCGATGGCACCGGAAAGGCAGCGGGTTCCGATCATCGCCATGGCGGCAAGCCAGACCGCGACGACCTTGTCGGTCCATCCCGTGATGAGCAGGATGATCATTGCCAGGAGAATCAATCCGGAGATGAGGGCTCGATCGTGGCGGACCACGCGACCGCCCTCCACGGTGGAGACCAGATAGAAGTCTCGACTGTCCTTGTTGAGACGAGCAAACCCTGCGGAGGAATCGAGAAGAAGGGTGTCGCCGGGTTCGAGGGTCATGTTTCCGATCTTGCCGGATCGCTTCTCACCACTTCGGAAGACTCCGATGATCGCCGCCCCGTAGGTGGTGCGGAATGAGCACTGCTTGACCGTCTGGCCGATGAATGGGGCTTCTGCCGAAACCACGGCTTCCACAAGCACTCGACGACTTTGGTGCAGGCCGGAGTCACCCTCGGCTGGTGTGAGCCCGCGGATTCTCGTGAGATCGACCACGGACTCCAGGACTCCTGCAAAGTGAAGCAGGTCGTTCTCCTGCAGGCATTCATCCGGACCCACTGCGTGAAGCATCGTGGAGCCCCGTTCGATGCCGAACAAGTAGAGACCCGGAAGTGAACGAAGATTGGCCTCCTCGATCGTCTTTCCCAGCAGTGCCGCACCAGGATCGACCCGCATGGTCACCTCATAACGGCGAGCTTCATCGGTGATGTCCATCTGCTTGACCCGGTCAGGGAGCAACCATTTGCTGAATAGAGCGATGAATGAAATGCCAAGGATGGCAGCTGGAATTCCGGATGCCGTCATACCCCAGAATTCAGCGGCACTCGACAGCTCTCCGCCACCGATCTCCCGGGCCCAGTTTGATTGGTCACTTTCAGACCACTTTATGTACAGACCCAGAATGACCAGATTGGTCGCGGTTCCGAGCTGGCTGAACTGACCACCGAAGATCGCTGAAAACGAGAGCGGCATGTAGAGCTTGGAGGAGCTGACCCCGATCCGCTTCGCCCAATCGGAGACGATGGGAAGATACATCGCGACGATCGCGGTGGTGTTCATGAAACCACTGAGCACACTGACCGGGATCATCAACCGAAACTGCGCACCGGAAAGCGTGTTGGGTCTGCCGAGAAGAAGTTTCGCCACCCGCTCGACCATTCCGGTCTCGCGCAGTCCAGCGGCCACCACGAACAGGCCGCCGATCATGAGCGGACCGGTTTCGATGAAGCCCGACAGAGCCTGGATCGGCGTGAGGACTCCGAAGAGCATCAGGAGGACCAGCGATCCGATGATGACCACATCCGTACTGGCATTGGTGAACAGCAGAAAGCCGATCAGAAGCACCAATACCAGGAGTGTGATCAGGACTGCAAAGGTCATGTGGTCTCACCCATGTCCGTCAGGTCATCCAAGGCCGATTTCACGTATCCGATCGATGATTCGCTGATGGGCGCCCGGAACCGAGCAGACGACGCCTTTGTTCTTTTCCAGCCCACGGCCCTGCGAAAAGTCCAGCTGATTCCCATGGATGTCCGTGACAACGGCTCCCGCTTCCGTGGCAATCAGCGCTCCACCTGCATGGTCCCAGATGCGTTCCACGTAACCGGGTCTTGTAGGAAGTCTGAGGTAGGCGTCCGCAGCCCCGGAGGCAACAACCGCATACTTGGCCTGACTGTCGAGTCGAACAGCCTCGTGCGCGGAGAATGCATCAGTGATCTTGGCGCTGGCATCATGAGAAGTGTGCCCGGATTCAACCGATTCACAGGTCCGTATGGGTCGGTCATCGGACCAGTCGGAAACGGTCAGTTGATGCTTATCGCTGCTTCCCAGCGCCCATCCCTGCGCGCCAGATCCTCGAAGAGCCATGCAGACTGAACCCGGACTCTGAACCGATCCTCCCGAGGGATCGGATTCGATGCCCCAGTGAGGCAGACCGAGCAATCCAAGTTCGATGATCCCATCTCGTACGAGGCCGAGGGCCAGTGCGAACTGACCACCTCGAAGAAATCCCTTGGTTCCATCAATGGGATCGAGTGTCCAGAAGGTTCCCGTAGGACCCCCCTCGTGACACCCCGAATCAATTGCTTCAAGGACGTCGTCTTCGGTCGCGTTCGGGAAGACCCGCTGGGTAGTCGCCAGAACTTCTGAACGAAGGGTTGCGTTCTCTCGCAGTTTTTCCGCATCTTCCTCACCAATCATCTCTTCGACTCCACACCCCTTCAGGTGAAGACCCACGATCGCTTGAACGGAGAAATCCGCGACAGTCACTGGACTCCGATCGTCCTTGGAGATGGAGGAAATACGCTCCAGGTCCTGGCCGAGACCGGCAACGATCCCTGATGAGATTTCAATCACTTCTTGGGCAATAGGTGCGAGTTCGGCGGGGCTGATGGCCATGAGGGCTCCGAGACAGATCTGGATTTGAGAGAATGTTCAGTGAGAAAAAAGACGGTGCCGCAGCGATGTGAGATATCGGCGAAATCCACCATTTGAGGCCATTGAATCGGGGTGAATCGAGCCCCATTGGGCTTCCAAGGCATCTCGAAGAGATGGATTCAGAGGCTCGATGACATCCCGGTAGAAGTACTGATCGACACCGTGACCTGTTCTGGTGACACGTTGATCGGGAGTTGGCTGCAGGCCAACTTCTTCTTGGGTGCGATCGAGTACCCAGTCCACGGCTTCATTCAGGCTGTCCAGGCTGGTGAGTAGTCTGTTTTCGGGGTCCTCGCTGACAAAACGACGGAGTTCCGCATGATCGAGGAGGCAATTGAGAAGAAGCTTTTCAGATGGTGAGTCTGCAGGAAGCTCTGTGAGCTCCGGGAACCGGTTGAGCCGCCTGAAGGTATCTAATCGATAGGTGTTGGCCTGATCAATTTCGGGAGGGTACTTGCGCAGTTGATCACCCGACAGCCAGCCCCTTCGGTAGTAGGAGTTCAAGGGAACGACTGGCGAACAGATAATTCCTATGAACAGCCAGTCAAGAGAACGATCCTGGTGGTAGCGAGCAATCGCAGGGAGATTCGCGAAAAGCCGGATTTCCTTGATGACCACGTTGTGACCGGCAAACTCATAGAGATAGTCAATGTAGGCACAGAATCGTTTCCACTGATTGAGTTCACCGAGATCCGATCCGAAAGTCTCGAAGGAAGAGAGGATTCCATCACCGACGAAATACTCTTCCCAACGATCGGGCCTGGGAACGGATTTCATCATCATCACGACATCATCGAAGTCGGCACCAGGAATTTGGTCGTGAAACTGTTTGTGCCCTGGTTCGAAAACCGCATTCCTGCCAAGTCGATTCGACAAGCGATACATCGCTGATGTGGTTCCCGATCGAGCAAATCCGTGCAACCAAATGGGCCGAACATTCTTCACGGGTTCAATGCCGAGGGAGTGCTCATGATTTGCACTCTTGCTGCGAACCAAGAACTTGTTGAGCAGGTTGTTGATCTTTGACAGGTGCATTAAAGAGACTCAGGGGGTCAAATCAAGATGGTTCATCGGTGGAAAAGAGCGGGTCGTAGAGACTGGAGTGTGCACAACGAACACCGTTGTTGCAGAGAAGGCGAGAACCGGTGTCGAAGTCAAAGGGCTTGTTGGCTCCGTCCTTCACGACAACCCCAAATTCCTCGGCGATCAACACACCGGGAGCGTAATCCCAACTGCATGGACTATCCTTCGAAAGGCCGGTTTGTGCAATCAAGTCCACCCGATCAGTGACCAAGGCGGCGTATTTGCTCTGGTTATCGACCTGAACGGGAATCCCCTCGACCCCCGCAGCCTCCAGAGATTGCTTCAGGCGGGGCCCGAAGGGAATGTTCCCCAGTGATCGAGCGACCCTCACTCGAGGAGAATCACAGGAGTACGGACGGACGCGCAATCGAGTCAGGTGCTCAAGTGGGTTCCCACCATCTGCCTGGAAGGCCCCTCCCCCCCGATAAGCTCCGACCAGGGTTCCCGCACCACCTGGTCGAATGACCTCCTTAGCTCCGGTTGCGGGAAGATCAGGAACCCCTATTGCGCCAGCAACCAGAGCGCCTTTGCGGACGAAGGCAAGACATGTGGAATACACGTGACCGGAAAGATAGCGTTTCGTTCCGTCAATGGGATCACAGATCCAGTGTGTACTACCGCTGCCCTGTTCAGGTCGAAGACTGCCGCGGGAAATGACGGATCCGATCGTGGATTGGGAAATCCTGAAACCTTCGACTGCAAGCAATTCACAAACCCGCATTCGAAGATCAGAGGCTCCTGACCCCTCGAGCATTTCCGAGGTCTCCTCGCCACACATCTGAAGTTCGCCTGGTGGGAGATGGAGGGCTCGTTCGAGAAGCAGGACGTAGAGAGCTTGCCCGGCGAGATCTCGAGTGGTGACAGGACTTCCGTCAGGTTTGACGATCAGATCCTGATCGGTCATCGAGTTACGGTTCCTTTTGAAGAAAGGCATCGTCCGAGTCATGATCTCGAGTGCGATCTCCATCGCTTTGGCGTCAGTCAGCTGCATGAAGAGGTTTTCTCCTGTTCCAAAAGCTCGTCCCGTTTTGTCGCCTGCCATCAGACAGGAGCAGCCCAGACACCCAACCGGCACTGAAGCAGGTCATGGTACCGATGCCCGCATAAAGAAGTCCGTTGAGGTTCGTGTAGTTCTTCACCAGAATCAGAATCAACACACTGCATACGATTCCTATGATCGCGGATACCGTACCCGGCCTCTGGGTGAACACCCCGAGTACGAACAGACCACAGAGCCCGCTCGCGAAGAGACCTACTATCTCCAGCCACTGATCAAAGACGCTCTCGGCGGGAAACGACGCAAGCACCAGAGCAGCAGCCGTACCGATGCAACCCAGCACCACAGTGAGTATTCGAGCAAGCAGGAGATCACTGGATTCACTGGTCTGAACGGAAGCAGGACGAAGGCGTCTGTAGAAATCATTGATGAGCGCAGTGGCTGACGAGTTCATGCTTGAGTCCAGACTCGACATTGCGGCAGCAAAGACCCCGGCAATGACCAGGCCGGCCAGGCCGGCGGGGATCTCGTTCACCAGAAACCAGGGGACAATCTGATCGGTCTTGGAGATGGGACCAAGCAGCTCTGGATTCGCGTCATAGAAACCGAACAGCGCGGTTCCGAGGCTGAAGAACAGGATTGATGCCGGAATTGCAATGAGTCCGCCGAGCCAGATCGCCTTGCGCGCACTGCGCTCATCGGAAGTCGTGAGGTATCGTTGGACCACGGATTGATCGGAAGCGTACGGAATCAGATTGATGAAGATCCCACCGAGAATCACCACGGGGAGAGAACTTCGGGTGAAATCCCAATCCACGTCGGCGATGCGGAGTCGGCCAGAGGAGGAGGCTCGATCGTAGAGTTCCCCGAATCCACCCTCCACCCCGTTCATGCACCAGACCAGGATCAATCCGGCCCCGCCTACCAGAACGAATGCCTGAATGACATCAGACCAGATGACCGCTTCGATTCCACCAAGCACGGTGTAGATGATACAGAGCACCCCCATGAGGAGAATGCAGGTGTGCACTTCGAAACCGGTGACAGAGGACAACGCAATGGCCGGAAGATAGACGACGATCGCCATCCGGCCGAACTGAAAGAGAAGATACTGGGCACTTCCAAACATACGAATTGCCAGTGAGAATCTGCGCTCGAGGTATTCGTATGCGGTGGTGATGTTCAGGCCACGAAAGAAGGGGAGAAAAAGATAGGCAACCACGGGAGCCATGGCGAAGATGCCAAGGCTCTGGATGAAGAGTGTCCAATCCGAAGCATAGGACTTGGCAGGAATGGCCATGAAGGTGATGGCGCTGAGCTGAGTGGCGAAGATCGAGATGCCAGCGGCCCACCAGGGCACGCGCCGGCCACCGAGGAAGAAATCGTCGGTGGTCTGCTCCCGGCGTGTGAAATAGAAACCCAGGAGTACCAGCAGAAAGAGATAGGTGCCGAGTGCGAACCAATCGAGAGTCGTGAATCGAGGGGCTTCGAGTTTCGCGACTCCGACGTAGACCTTGCCCGTGCGCACCCGAGGCTTGATTTCGCCTCCGGGAAAGATGAAATGATCCTTCCATTGAACCATGGGATTGGTCAGCGGTGGGGGGCCAGGAAATCCAGGGCGGTCGGACCACTCGTCGGTAATCACGTGGTAGGCGAGAAAGTCCGTCGTGAAACCGGGGTGTTGTTCTTCCAGACGATCGATATCCGCGACATTGCTTCCGTCATCTCCACCGGGAATCACGATGAAGGAGGCGCCAATGGTCGGCGCGGGGACCGGAGATGCCGCTAAGCCTCGCGGCATCCCCTGAAGATTGGACCAGGACCCATCAGATTCCTTTCCTGGTACGAACTTCCAGGCATCTGAAAGATAGATTCGAGACGAGGAACCCGAGGATGATGGGACAAGGCGACATCCACCAAAGACATACAGATTCTCGTCGTGACTTGCCACGGAGCACAGCATTCGGCCCCCTGGTTGATCGGGAATCGGAGAAACATCGATCCACTCTGCTTCGGAGTCGGCCCAGTCCAGACACAGGATGCGTGCAGAGGTGCCGGGTGCATCCGGGGTTTCAAGTCCACCAACCAGATAGACGCGTGGACCAACCAGAACTGCGGAGGTGTAGGCAAGGGAAATTGGAAGTTGCGGGGCCTCGTGGAGACGTGCTCCGTCTGGTGTCATTCTCAGAAACCAACAGTCCACCTTGTGTCGGATGCCATCTGAACCACCGACCAGAAGCATCGATTCGTCAGGAAGTGAAACCGAAGCGCCGTACCCGAGGGGTTCGGGAAGAGTGAGCGTTTCAACCGACCAAGCGGGTCTTTCCGAAGAAAGATCCAGACTGATGATCCGATCGGACCAGAGCTTGTCGTTCTGCCATACCGGATCCGGAAAGTAACTTCCGCCGGCCAGGATGATTTTATTTCCGACGATTCCCCCAAATGAACCTCCAGTCGCAGGAGACGGGAGTACCGGCAGATCAGACCACTGAAACAGGGGCGAATGCGAGGGAGGGGAGGAGTGTGTACTCGGATTCATCAAGCCGAATACTGTGCAGAGAAACAAGACAATTGAAGTCATGTTGCCATTGTGACGGGTTTGCTTGAATCTCGCAGGGTAATCACTAGGATTGGGCACCGCGTAATGTTCACGTGGTGGTATCTCTGGTACGGAACGTGGTGAAATTCCACGACGAACGCGTCACCGTGATCTTCGCAAGCAAGACGAAGTAAGTCGGGTCTGTATTCAGAGTGCCGGGTAATACCGCGCTCGCGAAAAGTGCGGTCCATTTGAACCACAAAGATTGAGTAGGTTTCTGATGTATCGGATGTATCTAACAGCTGCAACGCTGTCGTTTTGTACCTTTGTCGGGTCAGCTCAGGCTGAAGTAGTCGACAGTTTTCAGATCGGGAGTGGGGACTCCACGAGTTCACTCGTTTTTCAATTCACGAACGGGAATCAATACCTTTATGAGATCAGCTATTCGGAACCAATGTCTGGCAGAGAAGTGTTCGATGTGATCGAAGCGGCTCAGACCGGATATTTCGTCCCGGACATCGTGACGTACTCGTTTGGTGACTCGTTGTACGGATTGTCGATCGGGGCCGACCAGGACGAGGGTTTTGGAGGCGGTCCAGGGGGCATGGACTACTGGCACTACTGGACCAAATCCGATGAATCCGCCGAGTGGGAGTTTTCCAACGTGGGGTTCTCGGATCGGATGTTGTCTGACGGTTCATGGGACGGGCACGTGTTCAATTCAGACTTCGCACCGGTCCCAGGGTGCGCCACGCTGCTCGCAATGACAGGGATCGTCTCTTCGAGAAGACGGCGCCGTTGAGCGTTGGTGCGATCTAACCGTGGAAAATACGACAGGCCTCGTTTCTTTGAAACGAGGCCTGTCTATACTTGAACCGTGAACGAGATGAGTACACAGATTATCTTCTACGATGGTGAATGTGGACTCTGCAGCCGATTCGTCAGATTTGCCCGGAGTCGGGACCGCAGCAGACGATTCAAATTTGCACCAATCGGAGGGAAGACCTGGCAAAGTCGCTTTGACGAAAGCAGTGTCGCAATGGACCGTGGAACCATTCACCTGCTCAACGACCAGGGCCATTTCACGAGAAGCTCGGCTGTGGTCCGGGTCGTGCGGGGTTTCTCCGGAGTCTGGCCCGCAGTCGCATTCGTGCTGTGGATCATTCCAAAGCCGATCAGGGATTTCGGATATCGAGTTGTGGCCAGGATTCGGTATCGACTGTTTGGCAGAACCACAACCTGTCCACTGGCGGAAGAGGACAGTCAAAAGTGCATGCTTCCCTAACAAAAGTGTTCCGACCAACCTGCCTGGCGATTCTGTTGCTGGGACTGGTGGTTGGATGTACACCGACCAGGCCACATCTTGACCGATACGAACCGAAGGCTTCGGGATGGGATGAGTTATACAGGACGGTGGCGGATGGAGAGGGATCCAGCTGGCTCATCGATGATGACGGAGACGTCGAGGCGACCGTCAGACTCCTCGAGGACTGTGAAGATGAACGTGTGGTCGAATTGGCGAAGGGCGTGCGATCGGGCCTGCAGAAGCTGCGAATGCAGCGAAGAGAGAAGTTAGAAGAGCTTGCCGAGCAGGAGTTGGATCAGATCGAGTACGTCAAAGAAGCAGGCGCTGCTGCTGCCCCCGGAGAAAACTGGATACTGGAAGATGGTTCCGCGCTTCGCAGGAGTTTGGTCGAGGAAGCGCGCATTGCAGAAGATGAAGGTCGATTGGGAGATGCAATACGCATTGCACAAGCGCTGGACTCCATGGAATCGATGCTGAATCAAGAGGAAATAGCCGAGGAAGAGGACCCTTTGCGTCTGATGAAACGCAATTCGGATCGAATGAAGATGATCAGGATGATCGATCCGGTACTTGCCGACCGAATGATGGGAGGAATGACGGAATACGGTACGCAACGGACATCGGATTCGGATTGGGTGGTCACCACCGAAAAGGATCGCAGATCTCTGCAAGCGAACACCGTGAAGGTGACCGAGCTTATGGAACGGGAGCATGTTTCAAGCCCTGATCTGAAATCACTGCACGAGGCAGGGATTGACGAGGTGGTGTTCATGTCCCGGGTGATGCGCAAGAACGGGCATGATGTACCGAAACAGTTCATCGAGCGAATCGACACGGAAATCAGAGCGCAGGCGGGTGGGGACACACAAGAACTGATCGAGGCGATTGATCAATCACAACAAATGCTCGCAGGTACATCTCTTCCCCCAGGTTTTTCATTGCGGTCGTTCGGCGATGGCGCCGCAGCCTCTCTGGACAAGCAGACCTCGGTGATCTGGCCTGATGAATTTGATCAGTACACCCGGATGGTGGTTTCCGAATATCGGGGAATCGGGTCAAGTGTCGGCCAGGACGCACAAGGTCGAATCGTCTTGAGACCGTCGAACGGGGGACCCGCACGAAAAGCCGGCATACGAGACGGAGATGTCGTGCTCGGACTCGATGGTTCCATCGACAGACCGATCACGATCGAGGAACTGGTCCGAAAATCGACGGATCCTGAGCGGGATCGCATCAGTCTTCTGGTGGAACATGAAGATGGTGAACAAGAGAATGTGGTCATTGAAATCGGGCCGGTTGTCACTCCTCAGATCACCGGGTGGAAACAGGTCGACATTAATTCCGATGGTGAACCGGTCTGGTCGTGGTTAGCAGATCCCTCGATCCGAATCGCTTACGTGAAGCCGGACGGGTTCCGAGCCGGAGGCGATATCGCACTCCGGCTGGCATTGCAGAATGCACAGAAGGAAGCCCAAGAAGAGGGGGGCCGAATCGAGGGAATGGTGTTGGATTTGAGGGGGAATCCCGGTGGCCATGTCTACGTCGCAGTCGAACTCTGCAATCTGTTCATGGGTTGGGGCAAAGCTTTTGAATCAAGAGGCCGCTCGGGACGCACGAAAATTGAAAGAGTGAACACGCGCCATGGTGAACTCGAAGGTATGCCATTGGTGATTCTGGTTGACGATGGATCCGCAAGTGCTTCCGAACTGGTCAGTGGGGTTCTTCGAGCTTCGGAGGATGTGCTGGTGCTGGGCGAACGCACCTACGGGAAGGGTTCTGTGCAAACCATTCATCCCGGCGCCACCGATGACTGCCTCGCTCGAATAACCAGTGCCTGGTACATGGTTCCTAAACCAATGACCGGGAGACGGAAAATGTTTGAGAGCTGGGAATACATCGATCGAGAAATGGCGCCATCCGATTGGGGGGTCGAACCAGACGTGTGGGTTCCAATCTCGGTCGAGGAAAGCATGCGGATCAATGACCAGAGGTCGGCGTGGTACACGGGGATCGGCTCCGATCGACCTCCGGAAGCAGAAGCTCGATTGGATCCGACCCTGGATCTGGCTCTTGCAGTGCTCCGGGCCAGAATCATCAGTGAATCAGATTGAATTCACTGCAGACGAGAGTGAGATGTTCATCGGGTATCCGCAAAGGATCCTGCATCGATCGGCCCTCGCTGCTCACTGGTTGAATCTCGAATTTGAGAGACGAACTCGGGGGTGACGGGCGATCCCTGGTTCCCCCAGGCATGACGAACGTAGGTCATGACCGCGGCAATGTCCTCGTCCGACTTGATGGGAGGGGAAGGCATTGACTGGTTGTACACTCGACCGCCGACGGTCATTCGACCTTTGATCCCGTGAAGGATGATCGCTGCCAATATGGATGGATCACCGGTCACAAAATGACTGTCCGCAAGAGGTGGGTAGACGGGATAGAGTCCTCGACCATCGGCTTGATGGCAGGAAAGGCACTGGGTGTACACCTTTTTTCCGTGAGCGAGAATCGACTCGAAGTCTTCGAAGTCGATGAATTCATCCAATGAGGAACCCTCAAGGTGCCCGTCGCGTTCCGGCCAGCGAAGCGCGGCGTCCAACATTCGCGCTCGTCGAATAGTGGTTGATTCATCCCTTGAAAGAAGTTCAGGCCATCCGACCGGTGGCCGGCTGATTGGAATCGATCGTGCTCCCGGGGTTCCCAGCTTGAGGTTCGATACGAACCGATCGATCACCATTCGAAGTTGCCACTGCCGATCATCCGTGCACCCTGCCATGAAGGCCAGGAGCCGTGAAATCTCTTGGGGGTTTCGACCACGCATGATGAGGTCAACCAGATCCTGGAGAAGTATTCGATTGGTGGGGGTTTCAGCGAGAGACAAACCACCTCTTCCAACCTCTTCGATGAACAACAACTCCCTGCCAGAAAAGCTGGACTGAATTGCACTCCGCATGGCGCGAGATGTGGGATCCCTCAAGAGCAGGTCACTCATCAACCCAAGGGCCTGAAGGGACCGGCACCGACCGAGGGACAGAGCCGATTGGACTCGAACCGCTTCATCAATGTCGCGTGAACCAAGCAGACACAATTCAAGCAATTTCGTTTGCTCGAGATGTTCTTCAGCGATTCGAAGAGCCGACCGGCGAACAAATGGATCAGGGTCGTTCAGAGCCTCCCGGAGATCTTCGCCGGTGATGCAATTCAGAAGTGCGAGCGTCCAAAGTGATCGCATCCGGTGGTGATTGACTTTCGCAGTGCGTGCGATAGACCGGAGGTCTCCCTGGAGATCGACCAAATCTCTTTCGACGATGAGGCGTTGCGCACTGTCGCGAATGGAACCATTGGGATGACCGAGGTGCAGGAGGAGTTCATCGGGTGGTGCAGAAGACAGATCTGGCACTGATCGAACAGGCTTGTCTTCAGGTACCACTCGCCAGATACGACCCATCGAAGCGGGCTGTTCAAGCAATCGTTCGATCGCCTGCGCACGGAGGAAGGACGTCATGTAGATGCGATGTTGGATGATCCCTCGATACATGTCGCAGATGTAGAGAGCTCCATCAGGGCCGGTCACAGCCTGCACCGGTCGGAAACGTTCGTCGTTCGAAGCGAGGAATTCCCCATTTTGATCGACTGGATCGCAAGAGACGGAAGTTTCGGTGTAGCGAGGGTTGAATCTCTTCACGAGGTTGCCGGCAACTTCACAAACGAAGAGGTCGCCTTCCACTTCAGAACCGAGAAGGTTGTCTCGGTAGACCCCGGTGCCGCATGCTCCAGTGAAGCTCGAAAGGCGACCGGTCTCATCGAGCACGTTCTTCTGGTAGCCACGATTGACTCCCGGGGTGGGAACCACTGGCCGGGTACGTCGACTGGTTGCGGCCGCAACACCAACCCCATGAAATCCGATTTGATTCGGGTTCCGGACGGAATAACGCTTCGGATAGAAATCGACCAGGAGTGGTTCTGAATTGGGTGAATACCAACAGAGACCGAGGTCATCCACTGCAACGCCCCATTGGCCATGGGGTCTGACTCGCTGGATACCAAGATCAGAAGCTTGGTCTCCAATCTGATAACGGAACGGATGTTGCGAACATTCGTACCATCCATCCATGCCCCAGGCGAGTCCGTTGCCGGCATGTTCTGGATTCTCAATGCCGGAAAATCCAGTTGCCAGAGCCTCGACGCGGTCCACCCTCAGGTCGCCATCGAGATCCAGCGCATGGAACAGATGAGGTGGTTCGACGACAAGCACCCCGCCCTGAGCGTGAGCGATCGCACGAGGGAGGATGAGGTGGTCCATGAAGACTGCCGATTCGTCCATTCGGCCATCACCATCAAGGTCTTCCAGAACGACGATCCGGCCAATGGGTTCTGTTTCATTCGAACCATCGATGTCATTCATGTACCCACGCATCTCGACAACCCAGAGACGCCCAGAAGGATCGAAGGCCATCGCAACCGGATCTTCGATCAATGGCTCTGAAGCCACCAGCTCTATTCGGAAACCCGGCTGGATCGAAAAGGAAGCGAGTTGTTCCAGGGGAGTTCTGGGAAGTGACGGCGCCCGCTGAAATTCTGCGGGAAGCGGAGGTTGCTCCTCACCGGGGTGGTCACCCTGCTGAGCCTGGACATCCAGACTGAACAGCACGGGAATGATTATCCCAATCATGCCTCTGAACTTCATGGATGCAGTTTAGAGCAGATACACCGGGAAGTGAACGAAGATCCAGTGAGTACTCGATGTTGTGAAGGCGCTGAAGCACTGGCAACCACGCTATGCTCACAACATGATTCTTGAAGCGCTGGTCATTGCATTTCTGATTCAGGTTCCGTCTCATTCGGCCGAACAAGAAGCCGCAATGGAAGATCGAACCAGCAGGCTGGAACGTCCGCCAATCAGGCGTGAGCTCGACGAGTTCACGAATCTACTTCCGGTGGAGGGGCTTGATGGTTGGACAACAGTGGGTGGCCGGGCTCAGTTTGTTCGCGAGGGAGATCTGCTGCGCGGACTGGATTCCGGATCAAGAAATACCTTTCTCATGAGTGATCGTGTCTTTGGAGATTTCATACTCGAAGGCGAAGTGATGATCGAATCGGGAAATTCGGGTTGGCAAATCAGAAGTCACCTTGCACAAGCTGGTGACTTGAAAAGTCGACTGAGGGGATACCAGATCGAGGTTGATCCCAGCGCCCGAGGTTGGTCGGGCGGCCTCTACGATGAAGGAAGAAGAGGATGGATTCATCCGATGACCGCAGAGACCGACGCACCTTCCCCCTTCAACCGGGCCGGATGGAACCACTACCGAATAGAAGCGATCGGCCCAAGGATCCGCGCCTGGGTGAATGGAACGGCGTGTGCTGACGTCGTTGATCTGGCTGATCTGAGTGGTTCGATCGCGCTTCAGGTTCATTCGGGGGATTGCCGGGTGCAGTGGCGGAATCTTGTGATTACAGAACTTGGACAAAGCAGATACACGGACAGACGGTCTTGGGAGAAATGCTCCAGGACTGAATCAAGTGAGGGGACCGTGCATGATCCGGTGAAACTGGAAAACATCGCTCTTTCCGGCGGGGAGGACGCACAGGTGCGTTCACTTCATGTGCATGAAGGACTTTCGGTACGCATCCCGTACCAGGCCTCTGACGAGACTGTGCTGAAAATCACACTTACCGCCGAGGGCCGACCAGATGTTGCGGTCTCAATAGGTGATTCGGAGACCGTCCTGAAAAGTGCGAAGAAGTCAAGACTTCCGGTGTTGGCACCCGGTGCCGGAATGACGGAGCTGGGTGATGAATGGCGCGAACTCTTTCTGGATTTGGAATCATCGAGACTGGTGCTCGTCGATGAGGGCCTTCTGCAATCGCGCATGGAAGGTGTTCTGGAGAACTGCTCGAATCCGATCGATTTGAGGATTTCGTGTGTAAGGGGTGAGCTACTCCTGGGTCAACCGATGGTTCTGGAAAGAATCCAGACCGAAAATGGCGGCAACGAATCCAAGGCACCATGAACTGGAATGGACCGTTGGTCGAACGGGAAAATGGCTGCCGGAGAGGCTTGCCCAGGGGCAGCTATCGGGGTTTCCGACGGTCGAAGCGATCAGGGTGGAACTTGAGAATAGCAGTCAACTGAACCCCACGAACGGTCGATAAGTCTCAGGTCATGAGCAGCAAGCGATCAACTCGACGAAGCGTGAACCCGCCCGAAGAAGACGACAACCCGAAAGCAGTCGGGGACGAGGGAGGGCTCGGAGATGTCAAATCCATTCTGAATGAGATCGAAGATCTGGTTTCGGGGGTCGGCACCGATGAAACCGCACGCCCGACGTCGGTGGTCGAGGATCATGCTCAACCGGATCTCGAAGAATCGCCTGTGGAAGCAAGGGCCGCTTCAATTGGGGAAGTCGAGGACGTCAAGCAACTGAATGGTGAATTGGATGCTGCCATTGCCAGCGTTCACGGTTCAGCCTTGCGTGAAGGCACCACCACTACCGCATCGACCCCGGAATCCAATTCACTCTCCAGCAGGGACCGCGAGGAACCGGACAGCGCGGCAGTGAGCGCCGCGGAGGAAGTCGCACTCAAGAGCCACGAAGAGGAACAGGTTCTTCCAACGCCGGAATCTGAAAGAGCATCGAATGGAGTAGTGAAACTGCTCTCAGCCCCGATGGAAGCGCTCTCAAGGAGAAATCGACTGCTGGTCACGGTTTTCGCGGTATCGATGGCGTTGTGGGTGCCAGTGGTCTGGATGGCCGCCTTGATGACCAACCCAGAAATCTCGTTTCAGGCCCCTGAGACGCTCTCCCTGACGGATGCTCCGCCTGATCAAGGGAATGAAGTCCTGAGCGAGAAATAAAACTTCCATAAATGTGGGTCTTTGATTGCGTGCGGCAGCTGTGTTTCTCGCAGGTACTCATGGGGACCTTGTTTTTTGAGTCTCCTGGGGTGCTGAACTCCATTTCAACTGGGTGAAGCCAGACTGGATTCAGCTACCCGAATACACATGCACGCGCCCATGGGGATTGAATGGAGGCCCACCAGATCTGGTGGGCCTCCTCTTGTTCAGGATCAGGTTTGAAGCGATGGGTCTAGAATCACGACATGGAAGCGATCGATATAGAGAAGAAGCTTGCTCTCTTTGAAGACCATTGGTCTCCGAGAATAATTGCTTCGGTCAACGAACACGAAGTGAAACTTGCGAAGTTCAAGGGTTCATTCGAATGGCACCAACACAAGGATTCGGATGAACTGTTCCTGGTGCTCGAAGGTTCCTTCACCATGGAATTTCGAGAAGGGTCAGTCCACCTTGGAGAGGGTCAGATGATCGTGGTCCCCAGGGGAGTCGAGCATCGACCGGTCGCAGATGTCGAGTGCTCGGTGATGTTGATCGAGCCAAAGGGGTTGATCAACACCGGAGACGGTGAGTTGAATGAGGTTTCAACCACCGGAACATGGATCTGATCTGTTCTGAGGAAGATCACTCGGAGACCGAGACGTTCGTTCCACGAGCCTGGGTGATCAAACGCTTCATCCGCTCATGAACGTCTGCACGTTCCGGGCTGAGTCGTTCTGCCTGCTCCTCAGCATGGTAACTGGACCGGACCAGGGGACCACTTTCACATACCTCGAAGCCCCGAGCCAGGGCGCTGTCCTTCATTCGAACAAACTCATCTGGATGAACCCACCGATCGATTGGAAGGTGGTTCCGAGTCGGCTGAAGGTATTGACCGATGGTGAGGATGTCAGCATCACTCCACGCCCGCACATCGTCCATCAATTCGTAGACTTCGGCCTCCTTCTCGCCGATACCAACCATGATTCCGGTCTTGGTCACGAGTCCGTTTGCCTTGAACTGCTGAAGCACTTTGAGTGAGCGCTCGTATTTGGCTTGGGGACGGACCGCGGGATGCATGCGCAGAACGGTTTCCATGTTGTGCGAGATGATCTCGGGTCGGGCGTCGCAGACCAGCTGGATGTCTTTTTCGACACCTTTGAAATCACCGACCAGAACTTCAACGCTGGTAGTGGGGCAAAGTTCATGGACCGCTTCAATGGTTTCCGCCCATATGCGTGCACCACCGTCAGGCAGGTCATCTCGATCAACGCTGGTGATGACGACATGACCGAGATTGATCTTGGAGAGGACTTCAGCCACACGTCGGGGCTCGTCTTGATCCAGGGTGCTTGGGCGACCGGTCTTGACGTTGCAGAAACCGCAGGAACGGGTGCAGGTGTCACCCAGAATCATGATGGTGGCGGTCCCCCGTGACCAGCACTCGCCCATGTTCGGGCAACTTGCCTCCTGGCAGACGGTGTGCAGCTGGTATTCGTCGATCAGGGATTTCAGATCATGGTAGGCCTGGCCACCGGGAACTCGGGCTCGAAGCCAATCCGGCTTCTTTCCGTAGGAGATCTGTTCAGGTCTGCTTCGATCCTGGAGGATCATTCCGGTAAGAGGGATGGTCGACTCGCTGGAGCGTGCCCGTGCAGTATCCCCACCCAGTGGCCTTGGGTGACGGTTCTCGATCCGTTGGCGGACGCGATCTGAGATATATGAGTCGTTTTCCATCGGAACTCCTGATCCAGGGGCGAATCGACCCCACATGGTAAGCGCCATTACATCGACAGAGAACTCCCAGTGTGGTGCAAAAAGGGAAAGAAACCCACGGAAACCCCATTGAGCCTGAGCAGTGGGGGTCCGCATTCTTATCAACCCACTGGATGAGGTGAAGGAGGAAATTCCACCTGGGTGATACGATCCCATCATGACAGTCACTTTTCACATGGAAGAACTTGGTAATGGTTTGAAGGTCATCGGCGAACGAGACCCCAATGCCCACACCTCTGCGGCGGGTTTCTGGGTCTCCACCGGGGCTCGCGATGAGGACCCGGGAATCATGGGTGTGAGTCACTTTCTTGAACACATGATGTTCAAGGGAACCGCGAAACGAACCGCCGAAGACGTCAATCGGGAATTCGACGCCATCGGGGCGGTGAACAATGCATTCACCAGTGCTGAGATGACCGCCTACTGGGCGCACATGCTTCCGGAGAACATGTCGCAATCAATCGACATCCTTGCCGACATTCTCCGACCCTCGCTTCGAGAAGATGATTTCGATTCAGAGAAACAGGTGATACTCGAGGAAATTGCGATGTACGAGGACCAGCCGTTCTGGGTTCTCTACGAGCACGCAATGGAACGTTTCTACGGAAAACACAAGTTGTCCCATCGGGTGTTGGGTACTCGGGAAACGGTCTCCGACATGCGAATCGATCGAATGAAGGAGTACTTTTCCGAAAGGTACTCAAGTGACAACACCATCCTGGTCGCTTCGGGATCGTTTGATTTCGATGAACTGGTTGAGCAGGCGAATGACCTGTGCGGTGAATGGTCACCAAGCACCCCTTCCAGAAAACACGGGGTCCGAAAGGATGTCACCGACCGCAGCAAGATCTTGATTCCCGATCTTGGCCAGTCCTATCTGGTGATGCTTGCCGAAGCACCGGATTGTCAGAGTGATGACCGGTACGCGGCCGCACTGCTGTCCCACACCCTGGGAGGCGATGAGACGTCCAAGCTCTACTGGTCACTGGTCGAGACGGGGTTGTGCGAGGAAGCCCAGAGTTCATTCGACCCGCGTGATCAAGCAGGTGAATTCGCGTTGTGGGCGGTGTGTTCACAGGAACAGCTTGATCAGGTCGAGGAGAAGATCCTGGAAGAGATACACAGCCTTCCCACGACCCTGATTCAAGATGATCTCGACCGAGCAAGAGCACGCACCGCGACACACGCGGTCATCGCCTCGGAAAGACCTCTGGGGCGGTTGAACAGGGTTGCCTCAAACTGGGTACGAAGAAATGAATACACCACGATCGAGCAGGACATGGCGGCAATCGACGGAGTCACGGTGGATGATCTCATCGACCTGTCCAAGCGTTATCCGATGACTCCGACGGTCGTTGCACGGGCCTGTTCGAAATGATCTGATCACGGTTAGGCGATTCCCTTGATCAGTTCGGACAGGTCGAAATCATCACCCTTGAACATCACGACCTGATCACCACCGTGTCGCCTTCCACTGGTGACTGCGCACATCGCTGAACCGAGCAGCTGGTCCGGACTGGTCGTCTTCGAACCATCTTCAGTCGTGGTGTGCATGCTGGTTCCGATTGTCGACTTGATGACCAGGAAGTCGCTTCCACCCGAACGACCCTCGACTCTGATCGGAGTGCAGGCAATTCGCTCACGAATTGATTCCGCAAGAGAACGGACCTTGCTTTCCTCCACATGCCGGAGGATGACCGCAATTTCAGCGCCCACGAACCGGTAGACACCGGTGATTCCTGATTGTCCCTTGACCACCGAACGGACACAGTCCGCAACGTGCACGATGGCAGAGTCACCGGCCACGTCTCCAATGCGTTCATTGATGTGCCGAACCTCATCAACACCGACAAGCATGAGGGTGATGCCATTACCGATTGAATGAGAGGTGTTGGATTGGGAATCCCGAAAACACGATTCCAGGTCGGACAACAATGAAGTCCTGTCTGGGAGACCTGTGATTTCATCTAGGGAGTACCCTTCCTCGCGATCAACGATTGGACGGTTCTCCTCCGGGATGCTTTCCAAGAGACGATTGGCTCGAGAGATGATCGAATCAATACTGGGCATTCTTCCAGTTCTGATGTTCAAGGCCAGAGCGAGATTTCGTGCTTCTTGAACAATTCCTTCGATCATGGAGATCAATTCGAGTCGATCCAGTCCGAACCATTTCATTCCGTAAGACTGAAGTAGATCGATCGATCGGATCTGATCTCCACTTTCTTCTTCGAGGACGCCCACGATTGCGACTGCGAAACGTGCAAGGCGCTGGATCGACTTCCGATCGTCGATGGTCTCCATGTCATCGTGGTGGTGTCTCACCATCTCCGTGATGGGTTGTGGAAAGTGCCACCTTCTTGTCAATTCGGATGACAACTCTGCATGATCAATTTCAAAGTGTTGTCTTTCCAGATTCAGGAGTCGGTCGGGACAACCACCTGACATGTCTTCCACCTGCAAATAGCGATCTCCATAGACGCGCCACAAAGCGATCTTCCCCACATCCTGAATGAGTCCTGATATGAACGCCTCCTCGGGGTTCTGCATACCGGTGTTCGAGGCAAGGGTTCGAAGTGCGGTGGCTCGAAGGAATGAGTGGCGCCAGTACGAGATGAAATCGAAGTTCAGATCCTCGTCACCACCCCCATCAATGGCTCGTTCGAGACTGAAACCAAGTACCAGCGCCTTCACGGTCTCGACCCCGAGGTAGGCAACCGCCTGTCTGATCGATCCACATGGTCTTCCGAGACCGTAGTAACTCGAATTGACGGTCTTCAGGATTCTGATTGAGATGGCTTGGTCGCGTTCGATGGTTCGTTCGAGATCACGCAGATCAACGTCTGCGCGGGCAGCGAGATCGAGCACTTCCAAGGCTACAGAGGGCAGGCTTGGAAGCGCAGGGTTGAACAGAATGGAATCACGAATGGAATCTGGCATCGATCACCTTCAGTAGAGAATCCCCCGTGATGGAAACACCAGGGTCTCATCGGCTGTATGGAGTTGGTGATTCAGGTCTCGGTACCAAAGATGTCAGGGGTCGCTCAAACTCTGCCACCTGCGAGGTCCGGGAACACTAAGCCCAGGGTGGGGGGCTCGGAACCGAGTATTTCACGAAGATAGGCGGCGAGCAGACGTGAGGCTCGACCAGCAGCTTCAAGGTCCGTTTCTTCGGTATTGGGGCCGGACTCCAGAGACTGAAGAAAACGGATTGTGGAGCTTCTGACCCGCCACCGGCCGGGTCCATCCGGACCTTGTACCAACCGCCCCTCACTTGGACTGAACAGCACCGAACCAGGGTCAGCGGCCTCATCCAAACCCTCGTCGAATCTGGGCCTGTATCCCACATCGACCAGAAGCAGCCAGAGAAATTCAGAGAGAACGATTTGCTTCGAAACACCACGTTCGATCTGATCCAATGCCTTCACGAGTCCATCGAAGACACCTGGGTGGGGATCTTGTTGATCAAGCATTCGGGAAGCACAGTCAGAGATGAAGTACGCGATTCGGTTGGACGCAACATCACCACGAATCCTCCACCAGACACGGGAGAGTCCCCACTCGGTCAGGGTGGCCAAGTCTCTTCCTGGTTTGATGATGGCCACGACATCACCCATGGTGAGCAGATCGATGCCACCTGAAAACCTCGACTTCGGACGACGCGATCCCTTGGCGATCGCACGGAAGAGACCGATGTCCCGAGCGAACAGACTGACGGTCTGACTGGTCTCAGAGAAATCCCACTGACGAATACATAGGGCTTTGTCGGTCACGGTCGCCATGGCATGCATGACAATAACAGCCCATCGCGATCAAGCCAGAATGCTCTTGTCGTTGGACCACTTGGCTACTTCGACCCGGTTGCGGCCTTGTTGCTTCGCTTGATAGAGAGCTTGATCCGCTTCAGCCACCATTCGAGAGGGATCGAGATCCACGTGGTATTGAACCACACCAAATGAGGCGGTGACTGTGAGCTCTGGATGTGAAGGCCAGGGTTCATTTTCAATGGCATGGCGGACTCGTTCAGCTGCCTGGATCGCCTGTTTTCGATCGGTATCAGGGAGAATGATCCCAAATTCCTCTCCTCCATAGCGGCATGAGATGTCCGAAGTACGACCAGAGCCAAGCAGTTGGGCGAACCGCTCAAGCACTTCATCACCGAAGGGGTGACCGTACTGATCGTTGAGCGCCTTGAAGTGGTCGATATCACAGATGACAAGAGAAAGCGGTCGAGCATGTCGACCGGCTGAAGCCACCTCGTCCTCCATGCGAGAATCGAAATAGGACCTGTTCCACAATCCGGTCAATCCATCGATTCGAGCTTTCTGTGACAACATCCTGACCATGGATCGAACTCGGAGAGCGGATCGAACCCGGGCTTTCAACTCAACCACCTCGAATGGTTTGCACACGAAGTCGATTGCCCCGAGTTCAAGCGCCCGCACTCGGTCCATGGTCTCGGTGCTTGCGGAAATGAAAATCACAGGTACGTCGCGGGTCTTTGCGTCGCTCTTGAGTTCGGAGAGTGCTTCAAAGCCATCCATTCTCTCGTGTTCACCAAGTTCGATGTCCATGAGAATCACATCGGGATCGATGGACTGCGCCAGTTGGAGTCCTTCGGTGAAACTGCGGGCAGAATGCAGTTCGATCTTTTCGTACTGAAGTCTCACCTTGAGCAGACGGTGGATCAGTTCCGATCCGTCGATGACCAGCATCCGAGACAAGGGTGGGGGTGGAGGGATCGTTGGAACAAGATCGGTCTTCGGATCATTCTGAGTGGACATCGGATCCTCCGTTTACGTCCTTGATGGGGTTTCGGCAGAGACTGATTAAGTCTTCGACCCGACTTGTGATCTGTGATATGTCAGCCTCGATCATGAGGGTCTCGTGTTCAATCATGGCGGCGGCTTGCGAAATCGAGTCGAAACCGTATCCCCCGGCAGATCCCTTGAGCTTGTGCGAGAGGTCGAGGATCCTGTCCAAGTCCGAATCAACCAGCGCTCGAGCCAGATCATCACTGTGCTGCACCAGTGAAACCGTGTAGCGAGCGAGCAAGGCCGTCATCGCCTGATTGTGTGAATATGGGGTCCTGGGCGCCATGATGAACATCTCCTGTGCATTGGATCGGTCCACCAGGGTCCCTACTTGTGCAGGGAGGTTCACAAAAGACGTTAAACACACATATCGAGGGGCAATTTTCGGACCTGCTGGTAGGATCTAGGACGTCAACAGCACCCCCGAAGAGGTGAAAACCACTTCGATGGAGATTTCACATGATTCCTAAGATGCCAGCCCGTGAGGGGCAGGTGGGCTTCCTCTTTATTCCACCTTTCCGAATCCAAGGCATGAGTGTCGCCGGCGAACAGACGGTGATCCAGATTCCGGAACTTGATGTCAATTTCGACATGGGGCAATGCACGCGGTCGTCATTGACTTCCAACAGGGTCATGTTGTCACATGCTCACATGGATCACCTTGGTGGACTTCCGTATTGGCTGAGCCAGCGTCACTTCCAGAAGCTTGGTGTTGGGCAAATCATCTGTCATAAGGAAATCGCCGACCCTTTGAGAAAGATGATCGAATCATGGTCTGAGCTCGAGAGGCAGAAGACACCCTTCGAAGTGATTCCCATGGAGCCCGGAGATGTGATTCCCTTGAAGGGCAGCATGGTAATCAAGGCCATCGAGACGATGCACACCGCCCCCTCTCTCGGATTCGTGGTCATAGAACGCCGAAGCAAGTTGAAGGCGGAATTTCGGGATCTGCCTCAATCAGCCATCAAGGAGATACGCAACCGGGGTGAGGAAATAACAGACATCGTCGAGATCCCCACGATTGCATACACCGGAGACACGGAGCCTTGTGAAGCTCTCAAGAGTCCGGAACTGGCCGAATCAAAGGTGATCATCAGCGAATGCACGTTCTTCTCCCCCGAACATCGTGAGCGCGCAAGGATCGGCAAGCACTTACATATCCGGGATTTCATCGAACTGATGGAAATTTGGCAGGCTCAGGATGTCGTGATCACGCATGTTTCAAGGCGAACAAGCCTGGGGTACGCCAACAAGTGCATAGATGAGATGTTTAAACCTGAAATTCGAGAACGATTTCGTTTTCTGATGGATCACAAGGGAAATCGAAAGCGGTATGAGAAACAAGCATCCGCAGCAATGGAAAAGCAGAAGCATCTTTCCAAAAGTTGACTCGGCAGAGGACTGCTCGTACATTTTCTCTTCTCGCCACGGAAGGTGAATCATCTATCGACTTGATTGGGTTTTCCTTCGAGACTGAAACTTGGATTCGTAGAAGGAAAGTCGCCAGCGTGATTCACTGCGCTGGATGGTTTACTCCAATACCGCTGAAGGTCATCTCTGCTGATGAAGAAGTCAAACAAAGACAAGCGAAACCATGACTTCATTCCCGAAACGACTCTCCGTAATGACCTCATCTCGTACCTGAGGCACCACTTTCCCACAACTTGCAGGCATTGGTTCGACGACATCGAACCCCTGGGGGTCGTGAATGGGGTACTGAGACTCCTGGTTCAGGAACCAGTGCAGTTGAGGTACCTCCAGAGGGTCTGTAATGAACAGTTCACCGAAGCGGCGCAGGCAGTCACTGGAAGGTTGCTCAGTGTTCGATTCGTGGGAGATGAACTCGAGTCGGTCCCTTCAGCGACGGATTCGCCTGATAATTCAGAATCCTCAGGAGACGACGGGAATCCGTTGTTCTCCGAGGAAATGCTTCTGAGCCCGGATTACAGTTTCGACAATTTCATTGTCGGGCCGGGTAATAGACTGGCCCACGCTGCAGCGGTTGCCGTCGCGGAGCACCCGGGAAGGGCCTACAACCCCATTTTCATCCATGGTGGCGTTGGTCTCGGAAAGACGCACCTGCTTCAGTCGATCTGTCAGTCGATTCTGAAGAGGCAACCTTCAGCGAACATCTGCTACACGTCCTGCAGTAATTTCATCGACTGGTACATCGCTGGGGTCAAAGCAGGTCGCATGAGTGAGTTCCGGTCGAGATTTCGATCCACGGACTTGTTGGTGATCGATGACATCCACTTCCTTGCGAAGCGGGAACAGAGCCAGGAAGAGTTCTTTCATACCTTCAACACCCTGTACCAGTCAGGCCGGCAGATCGTCTTGAGCTCAGACGCATCACCAAACGACATTCCAGACCTCGAAGAGCGTTTGGTGAGTCGTTTCAACTGCGGGCTCGTCGCTCGAGTCGACAGACCCTGTTTCGAGACCAGGGTCTCCATTCTGCAATCCAAGGCAGCACTTCAAAGGTTGGAACTCCCCGCGGAAGTTCCGGCATATGTTGCTGCCAAGGTTGATTCGAATGTCAGGGAACTCGAAGGCGCGCTGACCAGAGTGCGGGGATTTGCCATGGCGTCTGGTCAACCAATCACGTTGCAGCTGGCTAAAAGTGCCCTGACTGAAGAAGGAACCTCGATTGGTGAAGCCCCTGGACATCCGTCGATTCAGACAATCATCGAAGCGGTAACCCATTACTACGACATCAAGTTAACTGACCTTCTCTCCAAAAGGCGCCACAAGTCAATCGCCCTTCCAAGGCAAGTTTGCATGTGGCTTGCCCGGCGGCACACTCGGTACAGCCTGGAAGAGATTGGTGGGTACTTTGGTGGAAGAGACCACACCACTGTGATGCACGCTGTCAGGCAGATCACATCCAAACGAGAACAAGATCCCGCACTGGCAAGTGACGTGGAACGCATTGAGCGAACGTTGTTGGATGAATCAACCAGCGCGTGAATTGGATTTGGTTCCGCACTCTTAAATTATCGGACATTACGGGCAAGTAACGTGCTCGCAACAGGTTCGGTGCGCCAATCCTGCATCGGATAAGCCGAGTTCACCGGTTGAAACCCGTTGTGGATAACGTGATTGGAGCACTGGCTTACCCTGATTGGCAAAGGCCATTTCAAACACAAGAAAGACCCCACGAGGGACACCTCCAGGGAACACCTTCTTCTGGCAACAGAAAAGAGTCAGTTAACGACACACAACCGTCAGGTTGTACGGGTGTAAAAAAACGTTTAAACATCTATATTACAGATATTTATGTATTCACCTGGTGGTTTATCCAGATACCAACAGGGTTATATACGGTGATGATGATGATAAATCATTCATCATTCAAAACAGAAGAAGGCTGACAGGAGGAAGGTGTGGCGCCTTCTTGAATACACAGGGTGGCTGTGGATGGATTCGGGATAACGAGAAATCATGGGAGGGGCCTACTTCTGGCAGCGAACGCACCACGCAGTCGTCCTGCCTCCCAGTGAACACGTTCGAATGACTTCTCCACAACGAACACAGGGCTCATTCTGGCGCCCGTAAACGGCGTGTGCCTCCTGGAAGCGTCCAGATCTGCCCTCGGGGTCCAAATGAGTTCTGATCGATGAGCCGCCCGCAGAGATCGCCTCACGCAGGATCTCGATCGCCACTCGTCTTAGTTGGGCCAACCGAGCCGGGCTGGTCCTGTTGGCAGCTCGTCGAGGTCTGATTCCAGCCCGGAAGAGGGCCTCATCGGCGTAGATGTTGCCAATCCCAGCCACAACTTGCTGATTCAGCAGCCGAACCTTGATCGCGGAGCTCCCAGCTCTGATCCGTGAGATGAATTCAGCTTCGGAGATTTTCAGGGCATCTGGGCCCAGGTGCGCCCACTGCACTTGAGTCAGAGCCTTCCAAGAACCCACCGGGGTGATCGAACCAAATCGCCGAGGATCCTTCCAGATCAGTTTCCCGGCCGCACCCCCACCGACTCCCTTCAGATCCCAGCGCACGTGCTCATGGAGCTCCTCCTCGCCCGTGGAGCCCGCTTCTTCGAATCGCAGCAACCCGCTCATCCCCAGACCGAATTCAAGTATCCGCCCATCATGAACGACCAATGCCAGTCGCTTTCCGTGTCTGATGACGTCTTTGATGGATCCACCCACCAGGAGTTGACGGTGGTCGATGGCTGATCCCAGGCTCGATCGAGGATGTTTGATCAGCTTGATCACATCACTCCGGATCACCTCGACGGAGTGCACCGACAAACCAGTCAACCGATCGAGAAGCACTCTTCGAACACTCTCTACTTCTGGAAGTTCAGGCATGATCGTTGATCGATTCACTCAACCAAATCAGATTCAATTTCAGCTCGTTGGCTGAGTATACTCATGTGGTCACCCAATCATCCCTGGACATTCCGACCCCCTGATCTGAAAGTGTGGTTGAATCGATCATGTCGAATCTAAGTGATTCATCAGAATCTGAAGGTGGACTCCAGTCCGCGGAGCTGCTCGAAGCCTCGACCACGATTCAGACCGCCTACCGCGACATCCGCACCGAGGTTGGAAAAGTGATCGTTGGTCAGGATGATGTTCTCGAGCAGGCGATGATCGCCATGTTCTGTGGCGGTCATGCAGTGGTCGAGGGCGTGCCCGGCCTGGCAAAGACCTTGATGATCTCAACGCTCGCTCGCGCCTTGAGCCTTGATTTCTCTCGGGTCCAATTTACTCCAGACCTCATGCCTTCGGACATGACCGGCACAGAAGTGATTGAAGAGGACAAATCAACCGGAAACAGATCTCTTCGATTCGTCCGGGGTCCGATCTTTTCAAACATAGTTCTGGCTGATGAGATCAATCGCACTCCACCAAAGACCCAAGCCGCACTGTTGGAAGCGATGCAGGAGAGGCAAGTTACCGCGGGAGGAGTCAGACACGAATTGCCGAATCCGTTCTTCGTTCTGGCCACCCAAAATCCCATCGAACAGGAAGGGACCTACCCGCTTCCCGAAGCACAGTTGGATCGATTCATGTTCAACATCAAGGTTCGCTATCCGACAGCCGAACAGGAACTGCAGATCATCAAGCAAACCACGACTTCTCAGAAGATCGAGACCAGACCGGTTCTTGATGCTGAGGCCTGCATACGCATCCAGTCATTGATCCGTTCCGTTCCAGTCGCCGACCATGTCGCACGATTCGCCCTCAACCTCGTTCGTTCCACCCGGATCAGATCCGAAGAACAGGAGCTGCCTGCGATCGTTCGCGATTACCTCAACTGGGGTGCAGGCCCACGCGCCAGCCAATTCCTGGTCCTGGCCGCAAAGGCCAAGGCCATTCTCGAAGGATCCGGTCATGTGATGCCCGATCACATCCGATCTGTCGCACTTCCCATACTCCGTCATCGAATCATCACGAACTTCAACGCCGAGGCGGACGGAGTCACCAGTGATGACATCATCAACGAACTCCTCAAGACAATACCCGTCGACGATGTATCACCCGGTGATGATCGTCGAATGAACACTGTTGTGAAATGAAATCAAACCAGCCGTTCCGGAGTTCGTGATGAAGGAACCTGGATCAATCAGAGCCGAGCAGTACCTCGCACCCGAGACTCTTGCTCAACTCGCACCCTTCCAGTTGCGAGCCAAGATGATCGTCGAAGGTGTGATGAACGGCATGCACCGTTCCCCCTATCAGGGACTTGCCGTCGAGTTCGCCGAACATCGCCAATACGTCCCGGGTGACGAGACAAGACATCTTGATTGGAAGGTGTACGGACGAACTGACAAGCTCTATCTCAAGCAATACCAACAGGAAACAAATCTTGACGTCGTGATTCTGGTCGATTCATCGGGTTCGATGAACTACGGTTCACTGGGTACCAAAAAGGGGTGGGGTGGAACAGCGGCATCCACCAAGGAAGGGGTCTGGACGAAATACGACCACGCCACAGCGACCAGTGCTGCGCTCGCACACCTCTGTCTTCAACAGCGAGATCGGATCGGAGTGAACACCTTCGCGGACGGAATGGGCAAGCAAGTGCGAAGGTCCAACAACAGAGAGCAATGGCGTTCCATCGTTCGAACCCTCAGTGACCAACCCGTTGATCAATCAATGAACCTGGTCAAGGTGGCTGATCAGGTTCTTTCGAGTGTGACCAATCGCGCACTGTTCTTCATCGTTTCGGATTTCATGTGCGAAGAGAAAGAAGTTCGTGAGTGTCTTGCACGATTCAAGCATCGCAGGCATGACGTGGTCCTGGTTCAGGTTCTTGATCGGGAAGAGCTTGAATTCACGCTTCAGGAAAACGCTCCCTTTGAAGGTTTGGAAGGGGAAGGGCGGATCAATGTTGATCCCCGTTCCATTCGATCAACGTATCTCGAGGTGCTTCACTCACACTTGAAAAAGATCCAGGAGATCGCCCGAAGCTTCGGTTACGAGGTCGAAACCCTCAACAGTCATGAATCAGTCGGTCCTCCCCTAGCTCGACTCTTTGCAAGACGAATGTCTTTCTCCCGCAGGATCGGAGTCGGCTGATGTTTGCGACTCCCTGGCTGGCACTAGCGGGAATTCTCGCGATGGCGATTCCAATCGTCATCCACCTTCTCTTTCGCAGGAGAAGGAAACCGGTCAACTGGGGTGCCATGCGCCTGTTGATCGAAGCGATCAATAGAAACAGAAGGCGTTCGAGAATTCAGAACATCCTGCTCCTGGTGACCAGATGTCTGGTGCTGTTACTGGTCGGTTCAGCACTTGCCAGGCCTTTTTTCTCCGGCAGCGGTCTTCTCGGTGGTGATTCAAGGACGGCGATCCTGATCATCGACGATGGGCTCATCTCCGGACTTGATGATGGAAATGGAAGAACAGAACTCGACCTCACGATCGAATCCGCCATTGAACTGATCGGACAACTGGAGGTTGGTGATCGAGTTTCGATCATCTCATCGAGCACTCCAGCTCGGGAATTGACCGATGGACCGACTCTCGATTTTCAGAGAGCGACGAACATTCTGAAGTCACTCACCCCTGGGTCCGGAGCAACCGACGTTTCTTCATCGATACAAATCGCTTCGACGATCATTGAAGAAATGGATTCCAACGCCAGTCAGTCAGTCTTGCTGCTGGGACAATGGCGGAAGGGATCACTGTCCACCCTTGCAACCTCAGTGGCCGTCAACCCATTTCAGATGATCCAGGAATCCAATCAGTCCATCGATCTGTTGATCTCTCCGCCAACCACAAAACCAACCACCGTCACCGCGTTGGAGTCGATATCGATTAGAAGGCCAGTCGACTCGACGTTTGATGAACGCCCGGAAATCCGGTCGACCATCTCTCTGGTACGTCTAGGAAACGATCTTGATTCGATCAATTCGACCATTCGAGTATCAGGTGATGGAGTGGAGGAAACGCTTCCAAAACCGATCAAAATGCAACAAGGTTCAACACGATCGGTAGTCGAGATGCCCGGCCGTCTGGACCCCACTGGATCCGCATTGGATGGAACCTCGAGCATCACGGTCACCGTTGATGACCCTTCGCTCCCACTGGTTTCAAGAAGGTCGCTCTCGGTGAACACCTCACCGAGAATTCGGGTTGGAATCATCGACCGAGAGAACTTCTATGGCAACAATGCACTCAACGAGGTTCCCTCCTCCGAATGGATCAAACGATCACTCGAACCTGAAGATGATGGACAGATACAGGTCGATTTCCTCGACCCTGCTTCGATCTCGGAACGTTCCCTCTCCAGACTCGACATGTTGATCATCACCCGACCAGATCTGTTGCCGGAAGTCGGTTGGAATCTATTGCACCAAATACGAAGATCAGGAACAGCCATCCTGGTGGTTCCACCGGAAGAGGCTCAGGTACATTCATGGATGGATCTGTTCACCAAGACCTTTGAAATCGATTCGAAGTTCGAACTCGGGGTGGTGATTCCCGACCAACCCCTTGCAATGTCCGACCAACAACCTGGTGGATCACTTCTTTCGGCTATCGATTCGGATCTCGATGATCTCTCGGGTCCGATTGAAATAAGGCGACTCATTAGGGTGGACGCCGAAGAATCGGATGCCCGAATCCCTCTGGTTTCCGAAGCGGGGGACCCCATTCTTCTGGTCTGGGAACCCGTCACTTCAACCGAAGGAGTACTTGCACTCTTCACGGTACCACCTCAAATGAAGTGGACTTCACTTCCAGTCAAACCACTGATGGTCCCTCTCTTCCAGGAGATTGTTCGTCAGGGGACTGCTTCTTCTCAGAGCGCACTTAACTTCGTTCCCGGAGATACGGTCTCTATTCCGGTGATCGGTTCCAGACAGATCCGACATTCCTCCGGTTACACGATCGAGCTCGATGCTTCAGGCCGACCTGAAATCCCCTTGACTCAAACGGGTACGTGGGACGTTCTTGATTCATCAGGCGGAAGAATATCCACCATGGTGGTCAATGTAGATCTTGCGGCATCTGATCCATCACTGATCTCAACCCAGCAACTCACCGAGCGAATCGAACCCTATGGGGCTTGGACCGTCCTTGAATCGTCTGAGATGCGTGAATCAATCACCCAATCAACGACCGGTTCACGCGTCTCCCTCATTCTTCTGGCCATTGGATTTTCGATCCTGGTTCTCGAGACGATTCTCAATCGAGCCCTCTTTCGCGAACGCCTTTCCATCCGTCGATCGACGACAGTCGAAGGGCTTTCATCATGAGCACATTCTTCAGCGTGTTCTTCGACCTGGGATCGATCCCGGATGATGCAACCGGATTGAGAATATCGTGGATTCACCCATTCTCGGGCTGGCTCTGGTTCGTGATCATCACTGTGGTTGCCACTCTCTCGATCTGGAGTTATTCGCGCCAGGGCGGGCATCCACTGATCAGAATCCTTCTTGCATTCCTCCGTTTCTCAAGCCTTCTTCTTCTGGTGATTCTGATTTCTGGACCCCAGGTTCTCTTTCCCAGAGAAACAGTTGAACAGGATGTTGTGATGTTCATGCTGGATCGATCTGGATCAATGAATATCGAGGACACGCGATTCAATGGGATCAGGATTTCCCGTGACGAACAACTTCGACGTCTCATCGACGATCATCCGAAGACCTGGATGGAGATCGAATCGAGAAGTGATGTCGACTGGTTCGGTTTCTCATCCGGCGTCTACAGCATCAACACTGATCCATCTTCTCCTGCTGGATCCGAATCGATACAAATCCCGATTCTGGAGGAGCCTGATGGATGGAACACGGATATTCCCCAATCCCTCCGGCAAGTCTTGGAGCTCGGATCGAATCGGCCTGTGAGCGCAATCATTCTCATGAGTGACGGGCGATCCAATCAGATGCCCGGTAGATCCCTTTCTCGTCTGCTCAAACAGCAGGGAGTTCCCGTTCTCTCAGTTCCCCTAGGCTCAAGTTTTCCAGTCCATGACATCTCGATCACCGATGTCCAACATCCGGATCGCGCCTTCATCCGGGATTCGATACCTGTTCGTCTCTCTGTCGGATCAACTGGTTCCTTCGATGTACGCAACATCACCGCCGAGCTCGTTGATCAGTCTTCAGGTGAGGTCGTGGACAGCGTGAGCACCTCGATCTCTATGGATGATGAAGAGATCCTTCTTACCGCAAAAATGGACGATCCCGGAATACGTGATTTCCTGGTTCGTTTGGATTCCACTGACGAAGACCTCTTCACCGAGAATGACAGCTTCGAATTCAAGATCGACGTCGTTGATCGCCCTGTTCGTGTTCTCTACATCGAGGGATATCCGAGATGGGAATATCGCTACCTGAAGAATCTCTTGGTTCGAGAGGATTCCATCGAAAGCTCGGTGATGCTTCTTTCCGCCGATAGTGATTTCGCTCAAGAGGGCAACGTACCGATTTCGCGCCTTCCGAGAACCAGCGAAGAGATCGATTCGTTCGATCTGATGATCATCGGGGATGTTCCCGCCGGTTTTTTCAGTTCGGAACAGCTGGAACTCTTCGCGAACCAGGTGTCTGAGAAGGGAATGGGGCTCTTCTGGTTGGGCGGGCCTCGCAACACACCCAGTTCATGGTCCTCTTCCGGGATGAGTGATCTGCTTCCCATGCGATCCCCACTCGAACTTGAGGAGTCCACCGAACCGATCACGATTAGCCCCACTCGATTTGCCAGCAGTCTTGGGGTTCTGGTACTCGATCCCGAGAACCCTGGGGGATGGGTTGACGAACTTTCGGATCCTGAAACAGGCTGGTCGAATCTTCAATCGATGCAGATAATCGACCCCCGTCAATTGAAACCAACATCTGAGGTCCTGGCCAGCGGCAAGAGCTCCTCATCGAATTCGATTCCAGCTCTTTTGTCGATGCGTTACGGCTCCGGTCAGATTCTGTATTCCGCGATGGACGACATCTGGCGTTGGAGGTTCGGCCGAGGTGAGGAACTGACCGATCGATGGTGGATCGGCCTTATCCGCTTTCTTGCCCGACAATCACTGGATACTGGAGGTGGAACCGCCGAACTGTTCGTCACCCCCGAACGAATTACCCCTGGATCATCTGCTCGAATAAGCATTCGAGTGCATGATCAGAGATTGGCCAGCACTCTGGAGGATCTGATTCCGATCGAGATTGTTCATCTTGAGGGTGGGAGTTCCGTGGAGCTTGAACTCGCCAAAGAGGATGAAGAGCCTGCTTGGGAATCGGACTGGACCCCGGAGCAGACCGGTCGTTTTTCAATCCGGGTCCTGCATCCGATTCTCTCCGAACTGCCTGGAATCTCCGGAAACGGATCATTTGATGTTTCAAGACCCGACGATGAATTCAGGATTCTCGATGCCGATCACCAATTGCTGGAAGACATCTCTCGCAACAGTGGGGGAACCAGTGTTCCTCCGGATTCCATTGATCGTATTCCGGATCTTCTTCCAAACCGTGACGTCTTGATCGAGAACCCGATCGTTGTTCCAATCTGGAACACGGGTACCTTCCTTTTCCTGTTGATCGGCCTGCTCACCCTGGAGTGGGTTGTTCGAAGATCGATCAGAATGACATGACTGGATTCATCGAAAAATTCGAAAAGATCGCTCGCCGAGTGCGACTGCTCGCGGTGTTGCGTTCCTGCTGCAATCTTCTCGCCATGATTCTTCTCTGGGCCATCGTGTTCATCTTTCTGGATTTCATCTTCACTCTCCCCGGAATACTTCGATTCCTCCTGCTCTTCGCTGGAGCCATTCTTCTGATGGTGGGGTTCGTTCGAATGATTCTTCCTGCAATCCGATTCAAACCCCACCGTGTTCAACTGGCACTCAGAACTGAGCGATTGATCCCCGGACTTCAAGGAAAGATCGCGTCTGCATCCGAGTTCGCATCCAGTGGTGTTTCTGACCGGAATCCCATGGCCGCCGACCTAGTCGAAGAGGTCGATCGGCATCTTTCTACCGTTCCAACCTCCGAGATCATCCGTATCCGGCCGACCATACATTCCTTCTCGTTACTGCTGGGAATGCTCTGCGTTGTCTTTCTCTTCGTGATCGTGTGGAGCGATCTTTCGATGACCGGCCTGCGCCGGATGTTCACTCCTCTTGGATCGGCACGTTGGCCCGCGACCACACTCATTGTGCCCATGATCACTGATGGAGATGTGTATCCCCGAGGTGTCCCACTCGCGCTCTCTGCCCGACTCGAAAAAGGTGATCCGGACACCCGAGTTAGCGCCAGCTACTCAGTCATTTCGGAAGACAAGGTCGTATCGAGGTACGAGATATTGCTGACTCCTCAAGGTGGCGGTCTCTTTGAACGACTGATCGACGTCGATGGTGATGCAATGGAGGTGTCCTTCGAGACCTATGACTACAAGACGCAGACTTCCCTCATCCGTATCGTTGATTCACCATCGATCACCGAGACGACCCTCGAGGTCGTTCCGCCTCAATACGCCGCTTCGCAGCTTGAATCACTGACCCTTGATCTGGGAACCGGTACGGATGTTCGTGCGTACCCCGAGTCACCCATACTCGAAGGATCCACTGTCCGATTCAACTTCTCTCTTTCGAAACCCCTGCCGGTTCCCGAGGAACCCGATGCTGACTGGCTGACTGAAACCTTCGGCTCGCTCGGATCCGATGCTCGATTTGATACCCCCGTCCCACAGAGCTGGGTTCTGGAGAAGAACCTGGCTTCAACCACGAGTGGACTGGTTACCTTGGTTGATGAACATGGAATCGTGAACATCGATGAAATTGGCTTCGGAATCAACGTGATCGATGACCGAATGCCATCCACAGTTGTGATCGAACCACCTTCGGATGAGATCGTGCTTCCGGGCGCGATGATCGATATTCAGGCGGAAGGCCGAGATGATGTCGCGGTCGACACCGCGTTGATCGAGATCTTCAAGCGAGCAAACAATGCACCGGTCGGATCTGACGCCAAGCGCATCGATTCCCGTGAATTCACCGCGGGTGATAAAACCATCGAGATGTCTCATTTGATCCACCTAGGAGACTTTGAAGCCGAACCAGGTGACGTCTTCGAGATCGTTTCACGAGTTTCAGACGCCTACGTCAAGGATGGTGTTCGTCACCCCGTGGTTGAATCAAACCCCCGTCGCATCACCGTCATCGCTCCAGGTGATTTTTCCGAACTCGTTCAGCAGCAGATCGCTTCTATCCGAAGAAACACGATCCGGTTGGAAACGATGCAGCGAGAAACACAAGAAAAGACACCCACAAATCCCGAATCCGCTGCAGTCGACCAGGCCCGGATCAGTCAACGCATAGCAACCACCGAGGACGCACTTGATTCAATCCAGGATCGAGTCTCGCGAAATAATCTTGACGATCCCATACTCGAAGAGCTCATTCGACAGTCCCGCGACATCCTTTCTTCGGCAGGTCGATCATCATCACGAGCAAGTGACGAACTTGAAAATGCAGGACAACCACAATCATCACCTTCTTCCCAATCGGACTCCACGGGTACGGAGCGATCCGACGCGATCGAACTCCAGCAGGAAGTTCGTGACGAACTCGTCGATCTGGTGGCATTGCTTGATCGCAACGAGGACTCCTGGCTGGTCACTAGGCAGGTTGAAGACATGCTCGAGGAACTCATCGAACTCCGTGACCAGACCAGTAGGATCGGCGATGAAACCATAGGCCGAACCCGTGATGAACTCGCGGATGAGGAAAGGAGTGAACTCGATCAATTGTCCGCCAGCCAGTCTGAAACGGCCAGACGTTCGGAGGAGTTGTCCGATTCACTCCGCGAACGTGGTGAAATCATGGATCAAGCCGACCGACAACGTGCAGAATCCCTTCAATCCGCTGCGCGCCGAGCCGAACGATCCGAACTTTCAAGAACCCTCGAGGAGGCTGCTCGTCAAATCAGTGAAAACCAGATTTCGAACGCCCAAGAAGCACAGGAGGAATCGATTGAGACTCTCAGCCGAATGCTTGAGGATCTTCAGGAGGACCGTGGTGCTCGTGCGGAGCAACTGGCTCGACAACTTTCGAATCTCGTTCGATCGCTGGAACAGGTCGTTTCCGGAAATGAGGACGAGTTGATCTCCCTGGCACGAATCCCGGACCCAGACTCTTCAGAGTTCGAACCCGAGATCGAACAGCGCATCTCCTCTCAAATCTCCCTTGCCGGAAACACTGCGAGTGTTCGGGTGGAGGCAACCGCCTCCGGATCCGGTGGACAAAGGATCGCCAGGAGAATCGAGTCGGCTGAGTCTCATCAGGGAGACTCGATCAGTTCCCTACGGTCCGAAGAACGTGATCTTGCGGTGACTGAATTCAAGATGAATCAAAGTCTTGAAGAACTCGAAAAGGCACTTGAACTTGCTCGCGAAGCGGAACGATCGGCCGAGAACGAGGAATCCAGGCAGAAGCGAGAGAAGTTGCGAAAGGCGTATCTGGAGCTCGCGGAAAAGGAAACCGGCCTCCGAATCGAGACCGAGGAGATCAGCCCTGCGCCCGGCCAGCGGAGCACTCGGCGTACCCTCATCCGAGCCAAGCGTCTTTCACTCGAACAGGAATCGATCCGATCCACTCTCGTTGAGTTGGTGAACGAGATGCCGGAAATCGAGTCGACTCTTCTCGTCTCTCGCGTCCACCAGATGATCGACGAATGGTCCGCTCAGGTTCGTGATCGACTCCATGACGGAGATACCGGTCAGTGGGTCAGAAACCGGGAGGAGTTGATCATCGAATCCCTGATGGATCTTGCCGAGGTGCTTGCGGAATCCAATCAGGATGACAGCCCTTTCTCTGAAAACGGAGATGCCGGTGGTGCTCAGCAGGGTGGGGGCCAGCAATCCCAACCGCAAGCCCAGATCATCCCACCACTTTCCGAACTCAAGTTGCTCCGAAATCTGCAGGAGCAAATCTATCGCAGGACCCGACTGGTCGATGAAGAATCGAATGCAGGTGCGGAAACCGCTTCCGAGGTGGAGTCCACTGTCGAGGAACTTGCTGAAATGCAGTCAGAACTCTTCGATCTGGGGACTAAACTGTTGGAGGCGTTGCAGGAACAGGCGGAACAACGAGAACCGGCTGCTCCCGAGCCCGAAACTCCCGTAGCTGGAAAGGGTATTCGATGATTCATCTTGAAAGAAAACGTGCCAGCTCTTTGATGATCTTCACTTCCGGACTGGTGCTGGGGTCTCTTGCCCTCGCCGGGTCCCTCCAAGACCCTGAACCAGATGACGACCCACCTGCTTCAGTGGTTCCAGCCACCGAACAGGAGACACCATCTCTTGACGAACTGCTGGGGATCGAGGAATCAGAAGAGGCCGAATCGGAATCCGAACCTGATGTGGATGCCTTGACCGAGAACGATCGCAAGAAGATCGATGATCGCCTGAACGAACGTGAGCTCGCAGATTCCTTCAGCGCAGCGATCAACGACATGGCAGTCGCGGCCCAAATGCTCGATGAGAGCCGGTCGACCGGAATCGATGTTCAGCGATTGCAAAAAGAGATCATGTCGCGATTGGATGCCGTGATCAAGGAAGCGGCTCAGCAGCAGCAGCAGCAACAACAACAGTCATCGAGTTCTCAACAACAACAGCAGCAGCAGCAGTCCGAGCAGAATCAAATCCCTCAGCAACCCGAGAATTCAAATCAATCGGAATCACAACAGGCACCTTCACAACAAGGTGAATCCAATGAACAGCTTCCGCCCGGACGGCAGGAAGCACAGTTTCAGGTGCTCTTCGAGGAGTCGGATGTCGAATGGGGGAATCTACCCGATCGAATGCGAAATCTGCTTCGTCAGGGAATGCGTGAATCGGTTTCAAGGATGTACCGCAACCTCACCGAGTCCTACTATCGACGAATTGCAGAGGATGCATCGGAGTGAACGCACTTCCTCACATCCTCGCCTTATTTGTCATTGGTTCACCCGTGGTGGATCAGGATGCTCGGTCCCTGAAGAAACCCTCGGATCCGTCACCACCAGCCTCCACCAAGGCCGAAGCGCCACCGGAAATGACAGATCAACTTCTTGTTTCCTGCCGGCGGGGTATGGATTTCCTGCTCGGCGAGCAGAACACTGATGGCTCCTTCGGACGCGGCCGGTACGGCAAGAATGTCGGAATAGCTTCGTTGTGTGCTCTTTCCCTGATGGCCGATGGCCACATGCCCGGGCAGAACAAATACGGGCATGCCATCCAGAAAACACTGGATTTCGTGTTGTCTTGTTCGACTGAAACCGGACTCATCGCCTCCAAGAGCACCTCACACGGACCGATGTACGGTCATGGATTCGCCACACTGTTTCTCGGTGAGGTGTACGGAATGAATCCTCAGGACAATCGGGTACGAGATGCCCTGGTTCGTGCGGTCAACCTCATCATCAACTCACAAAATGACGAGGGTGGTTGGCGATACAACCCGGTTCCCTACGATGCAGACGTTTCGGTCACGATTTGTCAGGTCATGGGACTTCGCTCTGCGCGAAATGCCGGAATCAAAATCCCCCGAACAACCATCGATCGTGCGGTTCGATATGTTCAGAGGTGTCAGAATCCCGATGGAGGCTTCAGGTACATGCTTCAGTCTGGAGCAAGTGCGTGGCCGAGAACCGCTGCGGGGGTGGCGGCACTCTTCTATGCGGGGATCTACGATGACAATGCGATCGACCGGGGTATCGACTACCTCAACCGCACTGTCGGACCGGAATCAGGAAACATGTCATCGGTTCGCTCGCATTTCTATTACGGTCACTATTACGCGACTCAGGCGATGTTCATCGCCGGTGGTGAGCGCTGGACCAACTGGTGGCCTGCGATTCGAACAGTATTGCTCAAGTACCAATCATCGGATGGTGGTTGGCAGGACAACCAGACCGGCCGTGCCTATGCGACCGCAATGTCATTGATCATCCTCCAGATGCCTAAGCGATACCTTCCTATCTTCCAGAAATGATCGCGGCTCCGAAAACCTCATGAGCACCCGCACTGAACATCTGAAAGTCCTGGCGACTGGATCACTCTTCTGCCTGATGTCCATTCCGTTGTCATCGGTTGATGCCGATCAGTCCTCGTCGGATCCACCACCCACCCACAGCCAGGTCCGGATTGTCCGAACTGATCTCACCGAGCACACCGGAAAGCTTTTCTACCTCGACTCTGAACGTGTCGTTCTCGAACTCCCCGGTGGTGATCGAAGTTCTATCCGGCCTGACCAGATCGCGTTCATCGAGGTAGATCCCCAAGATCTCTTCGATCATTCGGACATCCCCGATACTTATTCAAGTCGACTCTGGCTGACGGATGGGACCTACTACCGAATCGATCCACGTATCACCGGTGACCAATTGATCTGGAAGAATTGGAGCCTAGAACAGGTTGACGCACCTCTGGATCGAATTCTTGCATTCAATCGCCGGATGAACGATCCACCGATCTCGTCTGAAAACGAGGATCTGGTGATTCTGGAAAACGGAGATCGCATCGTGGGTCTGATCGATCGACTGGGCAGCGACCTGCACATCGAACGGCAAGATGGAACCATGATTCAAGTCCCATTTGATCGAGTCGCATCCTTCGTATTGCTCAACGAAACCACCGCAGCATCCGGTCCTCGCATCTGGTCCAACGGAAGTGACAAGTTCACCGTCGACCGATTTCAGTACGAGCAGGGGATCGGTCTGATCTTCAGTGATCAATCCGGCCAGCAGATCTCATCTCTGCACACCGTGGATGCTTTGGTCTTCGATCCCGACAGCGTACTTCCTCTTGCTGCGCTCGATCCCACGGTCTCGGGACTGGACGGTCAACTGCGATACCACTACCCGCGTCCCCACGTGGCACCTGGTACCTGGCCACTTGATGCACCTTCACTCACGGTATCGGGTCCGATTCGCCTCCAATGGAATCTGCCACAGCCAGGTATGGGATTCCTGGCCACCGCGATCCTGCCATCTTCATTGAGGAGGCATGGAAGCCTGGAGTTGATCGTTTCCGATGAATCAGGGGTTCTCCTGAGCCAAGCGATCGACGGCGAAGACCCCACGCTCGAGATACGACTCAGGATTCCCGGTCGTAGGTTGGTGCTTGAACTCCACGAGCAGGCCAACGGCCCTCTTCAGGACTCAATCAGGCTGGAGCAGGCGGTTCTGCTTGCACCGCCTGAATCCGACTGATCACACCGATTCGGTGTTCAGTTCGAGAAGCATCTCCGAGAGTCGATGGAGTCCGCGTTCGAGCGTGTCGGTGTCGTCACCGAATCCGACTCTGAGCCACCCATCCATTCCGAAGTGATCACCCGGTACCACCAAGATGCTCTTCTCCACGCGAAGGCGTTCCGCCAGTTCACTCGAGTTGATGCCCTGGTCGTACTTGAGCATCAGAAACGCGCCAGCCTGAGGGGTGATGGTTTTCAGTTGGTCCTGCCCCTTGACCCATTTCATCGCGATCCCGAGGTTGGTGGTCAGAAGTTCCCGGGTTCTTTCGAGGATTCGAGCACGACGCGCTGGCTCCAGTGCCTTTTCCGCAAGGTGGTCGCTGAGGGCACCGGGACTGATCGTCGTGTAGTCGTGTCTTCCCCAGCATTCTTCGATCGTGTCTTCCGGCGCAAGAATCCAACCAAGTCGAAGTCCCGGCAGACCGTAGGCTTTCGAAAGGCTGTTGGTGACGACGACCTTGTCGTGCCGACCCCACATCGATGGGGTGGTGGTTCCGTCAAGTTCCGCGCCCTGATAGATCTCGTCCACCAGAGTCCAGGCATCATTTCTTTTTGCGATCTGTGCGATGTGATCCAGTTCCTCCGCACCCAGTGCTGCGCCTGAAGGATTGTTGGGATTGCAGATCGAGATCAACTTGGTCTTCGGGGTGACCAGCTTCTCAAGNTCCTCGAGGTCCGAGTGCCAGGTGTCGTGGTTGACGTCCGGTCGAAGTCCCCAGGTCTTGACATTGGCTCCGATCGCTCGAAAGACCCCCCAGAGCTGCATGTAGTTGGGAAGTTGTAGGACGACCTCATCTCCCGGCTCCACCAGGGTGCAGGCCGTGATGTAGTTGGCTTCTGCGCCACCGTTGGTGACTTCAACGTTTGCTCTTTCCGCACCAGAGTAGAGGTCGGCGATGCGATCTCTCAGTTCCGGGGTTCCGTTTGACTGGGTATAGATCATCTGCTGCTCGAGCATCGCTTCGTGCTCATCTGGATCCAGCAACTCCCGGACGGTGAGGGGGTGAACGCCACTGTCTGAGAGGTTCAGGTCGACGTGGTGTTCGAAGGTGGACTGCCAGCGTTCCATCACGAATGGTTCGATATGCATGGTGTTTCGTATACTCCGTTGGTGGACATCTCATCGAAATCACTGGAAGCCGAATCACGNATTCGAANTCACGTCCGACGNACGCCGGTCGAACACTCGCTGTCNCTCAGTGAACACGCTGACTGTAGCGTGTATCTGAAGCTTGAGAACCAGCAAAAGACCGGTTCTTTCAAGCTGAGGGGCGCGTTCAATCGCATGCTGCTGCTCGACCCCGCTCAGCGCGCCGCAGGGGTCGTTGCCGCNTCGACCGGCAACCANGGCGCGGCGGTCGCCTGCGCGGCTCGTACGCTCGGGGTTGAAGCACGCATCTTCGTTCCGGAGCACGCGGATCCTTCCAAGACNCGGTCGATCGAGCTTCAGGGGGCGTCGCTGATCAAGGTCGGTTCGGACTGCATCGAATCCGAGCACGCCGCTCGAATCGAGGCCGAGCAACAGGGCCTCACCTACGTCTCGCCCTACAACGACCCCGAAGTGGTGGCCGGTCAGGGAACCCTGGGAGTTGAACTCCACCAGCAAGTCGACCAGCTCGACGCGGTCTTCATCGCAATGGGTGGTGGCGGTCTGATCAGCGGAGCAGGGGGGTACCTTCGCACTGTGTTTCCTGGCGTCGAGGTGGTGGCCTGTTCACCTGAACATTCCGCGGTCATGCATCATTCACTTCAAGCGGGCAGATTGCTCGATCTGCCTTCGAAGCCGACCCTTTCCGACGGGACCGCTGGTGGAGTGGAGGCCGGTTCGATTACCTTCGAACTCTGTCAGAGCGCGGTCACTTCCTCGATGTTGGTCAGTGAAGCGGAGATCGTGGAATCGATGAAGATTCTGGTGGGTGGGCACCACCAACTGATTGAAGGTGCGGCCGCGGTCGCGCTGGCGGGATTCCTCAAGCAATATCAACGTTTTCGGGGTCGCTCGGTGGGCATCGTGCTCTGTGGCGCGAACATCGCACCCGATGTCCTCCGGGAGGTCCTCTCATGAAACCACTCTCGATCATCACCCTCGATCAGATCAGCGACGCTCTTGATTCGATCGACCTTCTGGGTGAGATGCGTTCAGCCTTCATCGCCTATTCGAGTGGTCGGTCGGTCATCCCTCCGGTCGGCGAACTGATCATCGATGAACAACCACCTGGCGAGGTCCACATCAAGTACGGCTACGTTCGTGGTGGTGCACACTACGTGGTCAAGATCGCTTCCGGTTTTCCCCGAAATCAGGAACTTGGACTTCCTCCCGGAAATGGAATGATGATCCTCTTTGACGTCTCGAACGGTTCGATTTCGAGCATCCTCCTTGATGAAGGGCAGCTCACCGACGTCCGCACTGCCGCTGCGGGTGCCCTGGCTTCATCGGTGCTCGGAGTTCCCGGCGCCCGTGTCGGGATCATTGGTACCGGAGTGCAGGCCCGGCTGCAGGCGGTGCACCATGCCAGTGCACTGGATCGAGATGACCTCATGGTGTGGGGTCGTAATCTAGGCAAGTGTTCCTTGTTGGCGTCGGACCTTGAAGCCCATGGCTTGAAGGTTGAGATCGCAGAGTCGGCCGAGGAACTTGCTGAACGCTGCCGGACGATTGTCACCTGCACCGCTTCNCACACCCCCTTGCTCACCCGTCCGATGATTCAACCCGGAACCCACGTCACTGCGGTTGGTTCTGACACTCCGGACAAGCAGGAACTTGATCCGAGAATCCTCGGTTCTGCGGATCTAGTGGTTGTCGACAGTTTGAGCCAGGGTCTGGTCCGAGGTGAAGTCGCGCGTTCGATCGATGCGGGTACGATCACGCCCGGTCGAGTGGTGGAACTCGGGCAGATCCTCGATGGGTCAAACCCGGGCCGGTCGGATCCCAACCACTGCACCGTGGCGGACCTCACAGGGGTCGCGGTCCAGGACCTCTTCATCGCGGAAGCGGTTGCTCGTTCACTGGTATGAGATTTTTCAAACGGTGAACGTCCTGTTAATGGACGACGCACGAGTCATTCGTGACGACTAAACTGCTTCTGTGGCCGTACTGATTCTGCTCATCCACCCTCAACGAGTCTCCCCATGCTCTGGTCCTGGATCATCGTCTTCGTTGGAATCGCCCCCTGGCTTGCACTTGGTGGGATGATTCTCCTGACCTCTCGTCGTGTTCGACTTCTTTCAGAGGCGTCTTGCGACAACCACCCTCTGGTGAGTGTTATCTGTCCTGCACGAAACGAAGCGGACGAACTTGAATTGGCGATGCGAAGTCGTCTCTCGGATTCATCAAATCGACTCGAATTCATTCTGATCGACGACCGATCCTCGGATGCCACGGGGTCGATCATGGATGCCCTGGCCAGGGAAGATGATCGAATCCGCGTGGTCCACAACGAAGATCTTCCCGAGGGCTGGTTGGGCAAGGTGTACGCCCAGCAACGCGGCCTTAAGCTGGCGAACGGTGAGTGGGTTCTCTTTTCCGACTCCGATGTGCACCTTCGTCCGGGGCTGGTGTCTTCAGCGATGGCCTGGGCGGAAAATCAGGATGCGGATCATGTCGCACTGATTCCTCGCATCGAAGGCGGACCCTTCATCATGCGCGCTTGTCTGTCGATCATGATCCTGGTCCTCACCGCGGGCACCCGCTTGTGGAAGGCCAATGACGATTCCGCGGATCGCGCGATGGGAGTCGGTGCCTTCAACCTGGTGCGACGTTCCGCACTCGAGGCGGCGGGCGGCCTGGAAAAGATTCGCATGGAGATAGCCGACGACGTCGGGATCGGAACGATTGTCCGTGAATCAGGCGGGCGCTCCCGCCTGGCGTTGGCGACCGATCGTCTGTCGGTGAAGTGGTATCGGTCGACCCGAGATTTCCTCGAGGGCATGGAGAAAGGGGCGGCGAAAGCGGGGGGTCGGTTCGGCCTGGCGCTGCGGGCGGTGCTTCTGTTCTTGACGACGCTGGTCCTGCTTGCTCCCTTTGTGGTGCTTGCCTTCTGGGCGGTGCTCCCACCTGCGGTGGCGGTGGTGGCGTGTGCAGGCGCTGCGATCGCGTTCACTACATCGATCGTGGCGGCCCTTCGATTCGGTCTTCCCTGGCGATGGTCGTTGCTTCTTCCACTGGGCCTGGTCCTCATCCTGTTCGTCGGCCAGCGCTCGATGTGGTTGGCCTTTGTGCGCGGCGGCGTCCGCTGGCGCGGCGACCAACTCAGCCTGGAATCAACTCAAGATGGTGAGCAGGTTCGGATTTGAACGTTCGCAACGGGTCAATATGTCTCCAACTTCAATTCTCCCTTCACACCGATGTCCACCTGAATCGCACCGTGCAGCGCGGTGATCATCCTTCTTCTCCCCTCAATCAATGCACCGAGGTAATCATGGATCAATCGACCTCGTCCGGTTGATTGAACAAGCAAGTCAAATTGGATGGAATTCAAGAAGGCCTCCGTCGATCTTCGGATACTCCCGTGATGAGGTGCTTCGAGAACTCCTACTTGAATCGGACCAGAACCACTCATTATCGATCGCATTCCTAGTTCCTCGATGTCACCCGTGAAAAGTATGTCATAGGTATCCGGATCTGATACCGAACGCCGTCGGGCGCCAAGTACCAGAGAGTGGTCGTTCTGAATGTCCGAATGAAAATCGTTCCGCGGGTGCAGGACATCCCATATCAGGCCACCGGCATCGATCTGGGCTCCTGCCCCAGCCGTGACCAGTTCGATGTTCCACTCATCTGCAATTTCAAGAAGTAGTCTTGAAGCCTCACCTTCCGGTGTCTCTGCATGATCGATAAACGAGTGCCCAATCACGATTTGATCAATCACTATCCGACCCATCAGGTCAGCCAACATCGAAAAGTGATCGATGTTGGGGTGTGAAATGAAGACGGCGTCGAATCGTTCAATCCCCAGTGTGCGTACTGCAGGAAACAGAATCTTCGCACAGGCGGATCTGGTACTTGACGATCCGGAATCCACCATCACCCAACCACCTCCACCCTTGACCAGGTGACAGGTTCCATTGCCCACATCCAGTGTGGTCAGCTCGATCGAATCGGACCTGGCTCGAGGAGTGTCTGGGATCATCCACACCACCAGGATCACCACCACCAGGCACATGCAGTATCGCTCCCATCGCTTGTGCTCGAGCAGTCCTCGCCAGAGCAGGTATTCGCACCCGATGACCCACACCACATTCGGTGGGTGCATGAGAAAACAACATCCGGGAAGCGAAGAAAAAAAGACTGCTACGTGGTTCAGAAATTCGGCGGATATCGATGCAAGGGGGCCTGCAGGATTGGTCATCCAGGGGACTGCTGTGGCCAGGAGAATCGAACCCACCGAAAGCACAATGATCAATGCCACCAACGGTCCCGCAAGAATGGACATCAAGGCTCCGGCGGGTGAAACAATGCCGAAATGGTAGAAGACGATTGGACTCGCCGCTGCCCAGGCAACCAACCCGCAGGAACAGGATTTTCTGAACCAGACAAGTACCGACCCTCCGGATTTTCCTGACAACACGATCGAACACCATTCAAGTCTCTTATCGAGTATCGGAGCGAGCACCAGCAAGGAAGCGACCACCAGAAAAGAAAGCTGAAATCCTGGGTTGAGCAGCTCACGCGGATTGACCATCAGGAGGATCAATGCCGCAAGTGCGAGAAGGTTCGTTCGCTTCCAATCGCGACCCAGGAGCGAACCGATACCCACCACCAGAGCCACGATGCCGGCCCTCCAGGCCGGAGCTCTGAGTTCAATGGAGGCCATCGCAATGACGATCGTGACCAAAACAACGGTATTTCTCACAAACCTGGACCGCACCGGTGTAATGCACCGGGGTACGGCAATCATGACGCCCAAGGCGAAACCACTCACGGCCAGATAATGTGCGAGACCAGTGCGGCGATACGGAATCATCAATTCATCGAAACCGGTCGTCCGGTCGCCGACAACCATTGCACGTACCAGTGCGCGGCTTTCGTCACTCCCCCAATCGCTCATGGACTCCTCCAGTGTCTCCACCACCCAGATCCGCCATGCTTTCAACCAGAATCCGATTCCATTGTGATGATCACTTCCGCGATGTCGGATTGAAATCAACTCCTGGTGCGGCACCTTGACCCAGGGATCTATAGTCCTTGAAATCTCCATTCCTGGATTGGTAACTCTTCGTCCCCCGTGCAACGTTCCTCTGAGTGAGATCAGGTCGCCGATTCGGAGCCCAGTCGTTGATTCATGACTGCTGGCCACTCGAATCAGTACGGATTTCATTTCGATCTCTGATCCCGGACCCTCCTTGATCACGGCATCCTGAACCTGAAGCACGTGTGCGCTTGGGTTGTATCCGAATCGCTCTACCAATCCGGTTCTGGGAGCGACGTTCTCATCGATCGTCTTCACCCGGCCATGAAGCTCGACGATTCGACCATCCGCAATGTCATGGATCGGCTGATGTTCGGCAAGTACTCCGGATGATTCAATCGATGAGCGCAGTGCACCCAACAATGCGAATCCAGACACCATGATCACGATCTGTACCGACCGTCTTTGAGTTCTTCCGAACAACATCAAAATAGAGAGTGTCAATGCACACGCTAAACCGATTGTCTTGGATTCTATATGCAGGGCCAATCCAGCCCAGGTACCGACGACCCATCCACTGACGATGATCGAAAGGAGTCCCTCGTTGGAAGACAATGCGGACTTTCGATCTCGGGAGCTGATCTGACCCGTCGGGTCGATTTTTCGACGCAGGACTTTCACTGAAGAGTTCATGTTCGTTTTCCACACCGACCGGCGGTAGAACGAACCTAAGCAGGTGTCTCTCGTTTTCTCGACGTGCTGCCGAACAGCCTTCCTTTGAATCCTGCGCATCCTCTGCGCACCGGCTCCCGCCCTTTTTTTCCTACTTCCTCTTTCTCTCGATTTCTGTTCCCGGAGATGCGATGGGATGATGTGGCATCTTTCGTGTCAGCATCTGTATTCCAGATGCCTCCTTCCCTTGGTGGGTAATCCTGGACTGGTGTACCGTGTGTGGAGAAGAGGGTGTCATCGATCAGATACCTCTCGAGGTCTTTCCCAGAGCGCAACCCGCACCGGAACGACTTCCGACCACTACTGGGTCTTCACATACCCTGCACAGGATTTCCGATCCCTTTGTTGAAACACCTCAAGGAGAACAACATGACACAGAGAACTGAGAACCGTATCTGGCGAGGACTGTTCCTTGCTGCAATCGTCGGCGTGGGTATCGCGGCCGGAAGTGCGGAGCGTTCGCCGAGCTACGTGCAGGGATTCAATCAGCTTCCAAACTACCTGATGGACGAAGATGGAACGATCTGGAACATCAGTTCATCGCCTCAGCAGTCGATTTCAGAACCCTACAAGATGCAGCGCATGGGCTGGGCCACGAGACCGTCCGAGTAGCGGTTCGAGAACATCACACATGGTTGGTGATCGTGTAGAACACCAGCGCTGGCTGCACGATCAACGCGAACGCGATGATTGAGAAGTTGCGTACCAGCTGCTTCCATCCTGTCGGTTCTTTCTTCTTGAAGAAGTTGACCACCGTGAACACCGATGCCAGAAGACAAATCGGTACAACGAGGAAGAACCAGGAGAAGACCGGGAGAATGAGCATGAATCCATCACCGTGCTTACCGTTGGTGACTTCATAATGAACCAGCAGAAGCACGTTGATGACCCCAAAGACACCAGCCGCAATCAGGGCAAATCGCGCAATATCCCAGGCGTGCTCTTTTTCTTTCACGGGTCCAGTCATCCTGATCTCTTCTCATTCTGAATTTGTCTCGGACACACGTCAGCCATACCTTCGTTCGTGAAATCACACCGAGTTCATGAAAACCTCGATGGGATCTTCGCCCGGACCAATCAAAAAAACAGTACGGGGATCCTGCTTCGGGACACGCTTCTCTGATCACGGCTACCAACAACGTGACGATGCATGCGATGACCAATGCACTGCCAACGAACGGGAGCCAGAGCCCCAAAGATCATGACGAACAATGACAACAGCAACGAAATACCGGTTGAACACACTGACTTCGAGTGGTTGTTGTTGGTGCTCATTATGAAATAGCACAGCCCCAGGAGTACACCCAACCCACTCAGGGTGCAGGTGACAATGATGAGACCTTCTCCCCGGAATTCATTCCCGGCCAGGCTGAGAATCACCAGAAACAAGCCGAGCCACGGTATGACAACGACATACGCTGGCACTGCCCGGTGCTCGATCTGGTTTGGTTTGTCAATCATTGCATCTTGTTCCATGTCCAGAACAGGAATAAGGCGTCATCAGGCTGGAGATTCAGAAGTCTCGATGAGTCTTTCAAGCGTTCGCATCGCGTCTCCGAAGTCGATCGACTGTGCGGCAATGGCGATTCCCGACTCGATGTCGTCGCTTTGGCCTGCGGCATGGATCGCGGCGGCAGCGTTGAGAAGCACGATCTCTCGCGCCGGACCGCGCTCGTCACCGGAAAGAATCGAACGCACCAGCTCCACGGCGTGAGAAAGATCCCGGGCTTGAAGATCCGTGTACGGGGTGGGGGTCAGACCGAATTCAGCGGGATTGACTCGATACTCGCGGACCGATCCTTCATCGACCTGGGCCACCAGGTTCGATCCTCCCAGTGAGAACTCATCCAATCCGTCGTCGGAATGCATGACCAGGGCACGCACCGAACCAAGTCGTGCCAGTGCTTCCGCGACGATTGGAACGAATTCTGGACGGTAGACACCCATCACCTGACGTCCGGCGCCAGCGGGATTGGTCAACGGTCCCAGGAGGTTGAACAGTGTGGGAAACCCCAGCGCCTTTCGCACCGGCATGGCGTGCTTCGCCGCCGGGTGGTGATGAATCGCGAAGCAGAAGCAGACGTTGGCCTTCTCAAGGCAGGCCTTCTGCACCTCGCGCCCAGCGGCGACGTCGACTCCAAGTGCTTCAAGGACTTCCGCCGAACCACGGCCAGTTCGGGAACGGTTTCCGTGTTTCGCGACCTTGGCGCCACTTGCAGCAGCCACGATCGCGGCTGCGGTCGAGACGTTGAACGTCTTGGGTGCACCACCAGTGCCCGCGGTATCCAGCAGCTGATCCGCTGCGACTCCGGTGTCGAGTCGGTCGACCTTGTCGCGCATCACGCGCGCCGCACCGACCAATTCATCAACCGTGGGAAGTCGAGTGGCCAGCAATGCCAACAGCGCCCCGATTTCAGCGTGGTCCGCCTGCCCTGACATGAGTGCAGTGAATGCATCCGACGCCTGCTGTTCTGACAGGGTGGAGCCTTCAAGCAGATGCACCAGAAAGGGGGTGAGGTTTCCGTCTTCGTGGGAATGCCTGAATTCTGAAGGGCCGTGTTCGCTCATGAATGCATGCTACTTGCGCGCCACGGTGCGTGTGTGGCCCCTTCACCGCCCGCAGAGGGCATATTCATGAGTCTTTTCCTTATTTTGCCCTAATAACATGAATGGGTGCAGTTCTTGCCGCACCTCATCCGTATCAATGGTGGATGTGTTGCACTGAAACGAATCAACTCGCCGATGATTATCAAGGTACTGCTCCGTCAGGGATGACAGCGCAGATCCAGGATGACCGAGGCACGACACCGTCTCACCAACACCAGAGGCATGACCATGAACGACTTGAAGAAAACAACCAGCCGAAAAGCAGACGAATCAAACTTCGTCACGCAATCAAGTTCGCATCGCGGACTTCCGGGGCGATGGAGCTCGCTGGTGATTCTGATGGCAACGGTGTTCGCGCTTCATGGCGTGGTCTTCTCGACTCTCGACGAGGTTGCTCCGATCGACGGGGCACACGCCACACACAGTGAAATCACGATCGTGATCGAGCCGGTTTCCATACCGCTGCAGATTATGGCCGACGCACGGTAACTTCATCTCCTCTTTTTGATCTCCACGTGAGAACGGCCGGGACCACCCTCCCGGCCGTTTTTCATTGGCGCAATCGCGGGTAGGATGTCGTGGTGTTCACTTTCGCACAAAGCTACCTTCACACCCTTGATCCCAACGCGATCGAGTTTTCCGACAGCTTTGGGATCAAGTGGTACGGCCTCTCGTACCTGACCGGATTCGTGGTCGGTTGGCTCATGCTCCGTTGGCTGGCCTCTTCCGGACGGATCCTCCTTACCGTTCCCCAGGTCACCGATTTCATCACCTACACCGTGGGGGGTGTGCTGGTCGGAGGTCGACTGGGTTATTGCCTCTTCTACGACCCATCCTTGCTGGTCGACTTCTCGGGCACCTTTCCCTTCTGGGGGGTGCTGGCGATTCATCAGGGTGGCATGGCAAGCCACGGTGGCATTCTCGGGGTCATCCTGGCAATGTGCCTCTTCGCCCGAAATCGTCAGCTTCCGGTTCTCCATCTGATCGATATCACCGCCTTCATTGCGCCGCCTGGACTCTTCTTTGGTCGCCTGGCCAATTTCGTCAACGGTGAGCTCTGGGGCAAGCCACTGGCTCCCGCTCTGCAAGAAGCCCCCCCTTGGTGGAGCGTGAAGTATCCCGAGGAGATCCACACGCTGCCCCTCGAAACGGTTGAAGGGTTGGTACCCCATCTGGCGAATCCTCTGGCTACGAACCTGCATCAACAAGTCGTCATCGAGACCTACGCGGGCAATCCGATACTCGCGCACAACCTCGAGCCTCTGTTGACGGCCCGGTGGCCATCGCAGTTGTTCCAGGCGCTCTCTGATGGCCCGGTGTTGTTGTTGGTTCTGGTGTTGATCTGGCTGGTACCCCGGAAGCCTGGTGTTATCGCCGGATCATTCCTGATCGCCTATGGCATTCTGCGCATTACCACCGAGGTTGTCAGGGAACCCGACGACGGGGTCGCACTCACCCTGGGTCTCAGCCGGGGACAACTTCTCAGTGTACTCATGCTCCTTGCCGGAGCGGGATTCCTTCTGATCAGCGCGAAGTTCGGTGGAAAGCGCGTTGGTGGCCTGCTTGCATCTTGTTCAAACAAACGGATTTCCTCGTCTTCGCCTGACGCGGACTCCCCTTCCTGATTCCCGGTGGATCACGTTCTCTCGATCGAGTAAGCGTACTGCCGTGCAGTCAATCAGCTGTGACACTCGGAATGCTGGCAACGCTGGATGCAGTCTTCTGGACCGTTCGCTCAGCGGTGTCCGAGGTCTTGGCAGTGGAGTTCTCCACGTCTTCATCCGGGTTGAAGTTCAGCGGGAGCTTCGAAACCACTTCCACCGGCAGGGGTTCTCTCAGCAGCACCCTGTCTCCCTGGGCGACTCCGTTGAGGATCTCCACCGAAAGCTCGCTGGATCTTCCGAGAGTCACTGGCTGCTGTGCAAAGCCTCCGCTGGTCGGTACGTACACGAAGGCGGATCGACCTTCCCGGAAGACCGATTGAATCGGAACTGACAATGCATCCTCGACCTGATCAAGGGTGATGTTGCCGACGCATCGCATCGACGGCTTGAGTTGCATGCCGGGGTCCTGGAAGAGCTTCACCCGGACCGTGTAGTCTCGCCGCTGCGGATCTCTCCAGCCTCCATCTTCCGCCATCACACTGATGCCGTCCACGGTGCCTTCGATCGGCGTGTTGGGGTGAGCGTCCGAATACACGATGGTCCTCATACCCGGACGAATGTTGGCGATCCGGGCTTCGCTGACCTTCAGATTTGCGATCATCTTCGAGGCGCTTGGAATGAGGATGACCAGTTCATTGGGTGAAAGCTGACTACCGATCATTGGCGGATCATCGTCCCCGCGCCGACCACCACCACTCATGCTGCTTCGGTAGACCACCATGCCCGTAGTGGGCGCGTTGATCTTGCACATGAGCAGTTGACCCCTCAGTTCATCAAGACGCTCCTCGAGTTTGACCACTCGATTCTGGGCCGATTCCACTGAATTGTTCTGGCTCACGATTTCAGCCTTGTGGCGTTGAATCACGCGCGCGCGCTCGGCATTTGCCTGTTCGACGTCCGAAACCCACTTCTTTTCGTCCTGCTTGCGGGTGTATCGCTGGTAGACATCCAGAGCGATCTTTGCCTGCTTCACCGCCGAATCGGATTCAATCATCCGGATCCGGTCCATTTCGTATTCATCCTTGCTGATGAAACCGTTCTTAACCAACTCTTCGGCTTCTTCGAATCGCTTGGTCAGTCGGTCCGCGTTGATTTCCGCGGTGGCGAGATTGAGCTCCAGTTGCTGGAGGCTCTGCAGGTCAATTCCTTCCCGCCAGGCGAGCAAGCCGAGTTCGGCAATCTCGATGTTGATGTCGGCCTTGTCCAGAGCGCTCGCTCTGGTGCTGTTGCCGATCGCCAGGTTCTGCTCTACGTCGACGACCCGATTTTCCGCGTCGGTCAGCTGATCCTCGAGCTTCTCGATTGCTTCTTCCAGGGAGTCCTGATTCAACTGAATGAGCAGATCACCCTGCTGGACCGTGGTTCCCTCGTCGATGATGTACTTGATGACCCCACTGGTATCGAGTGGATTTCTGATTTCTTTGAACTCACTGGAGCTCAGCTCACCTGATGCCGGGAATGAGACGGTGAAGTCGCCGCGGTCCACAAGGTGCAGGTCGCTGACCCCTTCCTTGTTCTCGGTACTGACCGACCCCGTGAGTACGAAGACCCCGATCAGTGCAATGATGAAAACCACCAAAGCCAGTACCAGGAGAGCCTTGGTGCTGCCATGAGATCTGCTGTATCTGTGACTTCGCTTTGGCATCGTATTTTCACTGTACCTGCTGGGGTGTTCACATACTCGGGCGGTCTACAAATCTACCGTCATTCACTCAGGAGGTTGCGTTTTCACCTGGGGAAGGGGCCTCAGCCTCACCACCCACCAGCGACTGCCCCTGCTCGTTTTTCATGCCTGGGAGGGGCTTGAGGTTCCCCTCGGTATCCACTCGAAGCCGACCACTCGCAGCGAGGTATTCCAAGATTGCCACCTGAAGGTCCCGTGCTGCCCGATCTCTCTGATCTTCTGCTCGCCGAAGTGCGTTCACCGCCTCGGTCCGGTCACGGGTCGAGGCCCGATCCGGAGCCGCTTCGATCGATGCCTGACGGTTTCGGGCGATCTCCACGTTTCGTTCTTGCAGCAGGAACGAGAACTGCGAGCGCTCGATCGCACGCACGCGGCTGCGTACCTCGATGGCGATCTTGTCCCGACCGTTCTGATAGCTGCGAATCCCCTGTTCAAGCCGTATCTGGGACTGACGAACCTGGTACTTCTCGATCACCCGGTCGAGTGCCGCGGAGTATTTCAAACCGACCTGGAACGAGACCTCATCGGGGCTCAGGTCAAAGCCCAGTGTCTTGCCCGGGTCTTCCAAAGGGAACAGAATGGAACCGTTGAGGTCGAGATCCGACAGCAGGCCATTCTTGGCGAGGTCCACCTGCCTGCGCAGGTCCTCGATTCGATCGCGTTCGGTCTGTATCTCAAGTCGAAGTCGAAGCGCGATTCGAACCGCCTGATCAGGTGTGATGCTGGGTGGGTCGAGATCGATCATTTCGGGTGCGATCAGCACGGATTCTTCGGTTGGCATTCCAATCAACAACTTGAATCGATCCTCGGCCAGCCGGTAGCTTTCCTCGAGTCCGCTGAGACGGTCGATCTCGAAGAGCGTGTCCTGCTTTGCCTGGTCCGCTTCAAATGGTTTCAGGCGTCCCGCTTCCACGAGTGATGAGGTGCGCGCCTCCACCTGTTGGAACAAAGCGACACTTCGCCGGCCGTTCTCGATGGACTGCTCCTGTACCACGAGGTCCAGATAGTCCGAGACCAGGCTCAGATAGAACCCTCTTCGAAAGGTTTCAAATGCCCGGGCGGCATAGACGAGGTTCCGGCGTGCCTGGATCAGCGGCTCTCTGGCAGTCGCTCCCGCTCCTCGCAGCATGGGAATGTCCGCAGCCAGCACCACATCGACGTTGTTTGCGTATCCGCCTTCGAAGAAAAAGTTGTCCAGGAGGTTCGTGGTGCCGGCAATCAACCTTGCAGACACATCTCCGCCGTACGGAAGCCTTTGGGAGACCCCGAAATCGTTGATTACCGTCAAGGCACTGTCAAATCGTCCTTCCAGTCCCAGAAAGCTTCCGATCTGTGATTGGAGCTCGAAGTTGTTGAAGAAGTTCGGCTCCCAACGGTGTTCCTCGATCAACAGCGCCAGGCCGGCGAGCATGTAGCTCTGTTCCGCGTTCACGTAGTCCAGAGCATGTTCGGTCGCGTACCTGATCGATTCTTCAAGGGTGAGCTTGGTCGCATCCGGGGGGGCTTCGCCCATGGCCTTCATTCGCTCGATGATCTCGTCGGCATCCTGTTCGGTGAAGTTCTGTCCCTTGAAGCGAAGTTCCGAGGCCGGTGGGTTATCGGTCGGAGGGGTGTTGTCGATCGCTCGATTCTGGGGAAAAGGAGTTCCTGAACCCGCCATCCAGCCCTCGGTTTCAGGGATCCGATTGTTGCCTCCAATGGCTCCATCACTTTCCGCCAGGATCGTGTCCAGTCGCTGATCCACCCACTTGGAGTTGCTCTCACAACCACCAAACGACAGCACCAGCAGCCCTGAGATTGCCATTCCCTTGCTCAGCAGGTGTTTTCGACTGAAATCACTCATTGGTCTGCCAGTTCTGGTTTGAAGCGAGTCCTTCGTGATTTGCCCCGGGCTTAGCGATTCGATTCGCCTTCAGCATATCTGGTTGCCTACTATCACGGACCTCGTTTTGAAGGAGCAAAGGTGGCAATCCTATCATTTGACGACCGCGGTTTTCTACTCCGATCACAAAGAATCACCGTCATTGGCGCACGATGCGAGTATTCCCTGCTGGATCGGACCTCCTGGCGGAATTGTCTGCTCAATCTCAGGCAATCGGGATTCAACACCGTATTGGTGAGTGCCCCATGGTCTGTTCATGAAGTTCGTCAGGGACACTACGATTTCAGTGACAACCGGGACCTTCCTCAGTTTCTCGAAGAGTGTGCCAGCCTCGATCTGCACGTGATTCTTCGGGTGGGCCCCAATGTGGGTCGACCCTTCTCCTGCGGAGCACTTCCGGACTGGCTGCCGCCGCAATCAGAAGGCTCCAATCATCGCGAGGCCAACCCCAGTTTCCTGGCGCCCCTCACGAACTGGTGGAAACAGTTGTTTTCCAAGGTTCGAGGTTTCCAGCACAGTGATGATCAGGCCGGCCCATTGCTCGCAATCCAGATAGAGCATGAGTGGAATTGTGGCCATCAAGACGCCGGGCTCGCCTACTTCAAGGAGCTGCAACGACTGGTCACCGAACTGGGAATCGATGCCCCGGTCATCACCTCGAATGATTTCTGGCTGGACATCGACGGGACGATTGATGTGTGGTCCGAGGATGTTTCCAGTGATTCACTCTTTGCCAACACCCGGCAATTGTCCCAGGTCCAATCTGATGCTCCTCAGCTGATACTCATCAAGGGTGGTGCCCGATCCCCGCAATCGCTCGCCGGTGCGCTCAAGTCTGTGATCGCAGCCGGTGGAATGCCGTTGGTCGACGATGCCGTCGGAGGCATTCACCGTACGACCCTCGCCTCTCTGGGAGATGACATTCATCTGATTCCCGGTGCGTTGCTCGATCACCAGGGTTCGGTTGTCGCTGAAAGTCGTGATGCAATTCCGGTGGTGCGCTTCGCCGGAACCTTTGCCTCACTTCTTTCGCAACTCGACCCCAAGTTCGACACTCCGGTCTCCAGACCTGACCCCGATCGCATGACCCTTGTCCCGAGACAGGGGAGTGCAGGAAGTGTCTTGCACTTCATCGGCCCCGATGCCGAGGACGAACCCACCCAGGACATCGTACTTTCCGATGGCCGAACCATGAAGATCAAGCCTGCCCGACATGGCTCCTGGCCACTGATCAACGTGGATCTGATGGGCAAGGGACGGTTGGATTACACCGATGCATCCATCATGGAGATCGTCCAGCGCAAGCTCGTGCTGGCGTTCGGTCCCTCGGGAAGCACCGTCCGGTTTGGGATCAATGGTCGAGAGCTTGAGTGCGTCGTGCCCGCCGATGGTGCCCTTGAACCAACGGTGCTTGAAATCAATGACCTGCATTTGGTGGTCTGCAATCCCGATCAGGCGCGGTCGGTTGCCGTTGATGAAGATGGAATCATCATCGGGGTCCGCGGTTTCCATTCCACCGGACTGCCGATCCGTGCTTCTGAATTCAAGACCGCCTATCGAGTGGATCTTGAAGGCGTGGTGTCCGTCGCCGAAACCATCGAACCGGCAAGGACCACTCGATCTCGGCGCAAGATCCAATGGATGCAGTCTCCCCAGATCACCAACGTGGATGGCTCCAACCAACGATTCGCACGGTTGCAGACTCCGCGTTCCCTCGCCTCCTGCGGTGGAAACCGTGGTATCGGCTGGTATCGAGTGGACCTGGCGAGCTCCGCTCCCGGTGATGGTGTTCTGCACTTTCCGCCCGGACCATATCGATTCAATCTCTTTCGAAGCGGAACACGCATTCTGGAGGGAGGCCTAGGAACGCCTGGAGCATTCGACGTCGAGATCCCCGTCATGTCCGACTCCACCGAACTCTCGGTTCTGGTGGAGCATCTCGGTGGAGCCTCTTCCGGAAACCATCAGGTTGAGAGCGTTGGTCTCTTTGATCCCATCGAGTTCATCACACCGCTCGAAGAAGTTCTCTGCGAAACCAAGCGAAATCAACCTCCCTTCGACACTCAGAGCATGCGGGGCTACATCCCCGACAGCCAGGCAGGGCAGGAATCCTCCACCATCGCTCTGCACTGGAGCTTCACCCATCTGCGGAAGAAGCCCCTCAGAGTGCAACCAGGAACGCTGGTCTCCGGATGTTGGTTGCTCAACGATGAGCCGCTCATCCGTTCGGAGATTGCCACTGCCACCAGTTTCAAGCTTGTCCCCGGTGAGACCGCAAATCTGAAGCGAGGCAAGAACATCCTGACGTTCCGGCCGGATGTGACCTCCGAATCAAGCAGTGTCCAGCTTGGCAGATCCCTGGTCATCAACGAGGTCACCAGTGAAGTCGGAGCGGGTTCCGGTTCGATCTCCTTTGCAAGCACTCAGATTCCCGATGGATTGACCGATCGATACACCTCGGTCGAGGATGAGGCCAAACCGCATGAGCCCACCGGAATCCCCACCTGGTATCGGGCGATCATCGAGCCCTCCGCTCGACCGGTGGTTCTGGATCTTCGAGGAATGTCCCGGGGAATGGTGTTCATCAACGAAGAACCTGCAGGGCTCTATGATTCCTCGACTTCCCAGACAGTCTCCATACCCCGCCGAGCTCTCGAGGAAGAAGCCAGGATCGATCTGCTGGATGTGATGGGATGCGACCCTCGTTCAATCGCGCTTGGAATAGCCAACCACTAGTCATTCCAGTGGTCAACCGCCAACCGGATGCCACATCGTTTTGACTTCGATGAACGGCATCAGCGCTCTCGGGGAGGTCCAGAAGGCATCGTCCTCGAAATCGTGCGTGTCCATCGTCGGGTTGATCCGCATCAATGAGTCCACGCCATCTTCCTTGAGACGAGTCTTCTGGGCTCGTGACAATCCACCGGCAACCACCGCACCAAGCCCGCGGTGCGTCGCAATGTGCGGCAGTAATTCGGCACGCTCACCACTGAGCAGATTGAGTACCCCAGCCGGGACGTCCGAGGTCGCACAAACTTCGCCCAGCAGGAGACCTGGAAGTGGGTTTTCCTCCGAAACCAGTGCCACCACCACGTTTCCGCTCGCGAGTGCTGGCGCAATCATCGAGGTCAGCCCGAGCAGTGCTGATTCCTTCGGGGCCACCACTGCAACGACTCCGATCGGTTCCGGGATACTCATGTTGTGGTAGGGGCCGGCGACCGGATTCCGACACCCGAGGACCTGCTCCACCTTGTCGGTCCAGCCGGCGAAGCAGATCAGCCGATCGATGGTGTGATCCGTTTCCCGAATGGCTTCCCGTCGACTGCACTGTCCAGTGGTCATCAGAGTGTCGACGATCTCTGACTTTCGACACTCGGCCATCTCGGCCATGCGGTGGAGGATCTGGCCTCGGTTGTAGCCACTCCTCGACTGCCAGCCAGCAGCTGCCTTCTCGGCAGCTTCAACCGCATTACGGAAGTCCTTTCGAGAAGATCTGCAGACGTGTGCCTTGAATCGACCTTCACCATCAGTGACTTCAAGGGATCGACCGGATTCGCTGCGTGGAAACGCTCCACCCATGAAGAGTTTCCATGTCTTCTCCACCGTCAGTCGGTTGTGTTCCTTGTTGCTCATGATCGATTGATCCTTCAGGCCAGATAGGCCGCGAGTCCGTGTCTTCCGCCCTCTCGGCCCCAGCCGGATTCCTTGTAGCCACCAAAGGGGCTTGCCGCATCGAACTTGTTGAAGGTGTTGCACCAGATCACGCCGGCCTTCATGCGCGAGGCAATCTCGAAGACTTTGGATCCCTTGTCGGTCCAGATTCCCGCACTCAGTCCGTAGGGTGAGTCGTTCGCCCTCTGAATGGCTTCTTCGGGAGTTCTGAAGGTCATGACGGACAGGACCGGACCGAAGATCTCCTCGCGCGCGATTTTTGCACTTGGTTGCACCTCGGTAAAGAAGGTCGGTCGACACCAGAAGCCGTTTTCCGGGAGATCGCGTTCGCAGCACTGGGTCATGGTGGCACCCTCGTCTACTCCATGCTGCAGGTACGAGTTGATCTTTTCGAGCTGCTCGCCGGAATTGATCGCGCCCACGTCGGTGTTCTTGTCCAGGGGATCTCCGACGCGAAGCTTGCGCATGCGATGCTCAAGGCGTCTCACGAATTCGTCGTGGATCGATTCTTCAAGAAAGAGTCGCGACCCCGCGCAGCAGACATGTCCTTGATTGAACCAGATCGCCGACACCACTCCCTCGACTGCCTGATCGATGGCGGCGTCCGCAAAGACGATGTTCGGGCTCTTTCCCCCCAGTTCGAGGGTCACTCGCTTGGAGGTTCCGGCACAGGAGCGCGCAATCATCTTGCCGACTTCCGTCGATCCGGTGAAGGCGACCTTGTTGACCCCCCGGTGTTCCACCAGCAGGCGGCCCGTCTCACCCGCTCCGGTGACGATGTTGACGACTCCTTCTGGAAGTTCACACTCCTGGAAGATCTCGGCCAGCCGGAGCGCAGTGAGGCTGGTGGTCTCGGCTGGCTTCAAGACCACCGTGTTTCCGCACGCCAGTGCGGGAGCAATCTTCCAGGCCGCCATCAACAATGGAAAGTTCCAGGGGATCACCTGTGCACAGACTCCCAGCGGTCGGGGGTCGTGGTGTCCGGGGATCGCATACTGGAGTTTGTCACACCAGCCCGCATGGTGGAAGAAGTGCTGGGCAACCAGTGGAATATCAACATCCCGGCTCTCTCGGATCGGCTTTCCACCGTCCATGCTCTCAAGGATCGCAAGTTCGCGTGCACGCTCCTGGATGCGCCGGGCAATTCGATACAGGTACTTTGCTCGTTCGATGGGTTTGGTGCGTGACCAGCCTCGAAAGGCCTTTCGAGCGGAAGCGACCGCAGCATCGATGTCCTTTTCATTGGATTCCGAGATTGACGAAAGGCTGATCTCGGTGGCGGGGTTGATCGTGTCGAATCGCCGCCGACCTTTGGAAGCGATGAAACGTCCACCCACGAACAGGCCGTACCTGGATTCGATATTCACCTCGGTGGTTTCCGGTGCAGGCGCGTATTCCCATTCCGAGTTCATGGAATCCGTCTGACTGGAACTGTGGTCAATCCTGCTCAAAAGAGACTCCTGTACGCCGTATTCTGACAGATGACTTCATCTTAGCAGTGACCTTCATGGTACGGCTTCTCATCTGAAATCATGCCTTCCGCGATCGCTTATTGATCTGAATCCGCGGGCTGCTCGGTCTGCTCCTCGCCTGGTTCCACCTCGGCGAGTTTTCGGCGTTCCACGTCGATTCCGCCGGGAACCACGGTGAGCTGGTCCAGGAATACCCCATTCTCGGTCACGACAATCTGTCCTGAACCCTTCTTGGGCTTACTTTCACAGCCAGTGGCTGCAATCAGGGCCAATGAGGCCGTCATGCTGAGTATCAGTCGATTCATCTGTCGTATAGTCCTCAAGTTCGGTCCATCCGGACAATGGATACTATCATCCAGACCATGATCGACTCCGATCTGGAGTGGTTTTTCAACGAGCGAATCAAGGAGAGGCTGATTCAACATGGGTGACGTTCTTGCAATCGATATCGGTGGTTCACACGTCAAGGTGCGAATCGAAAGCGACCCTGAGCGACGACGTTTTGAAAGCGGTCCGGACATGACTGCGGCCGAGATGGTCAAGGGAGTCAAGAAGATCATCACCGACTGGGATATCGACCGAGTCGCGATGGGAGTGCCGGCGCCGATCAGGAACAACACCGCACTCGTTGATCCCGTCAATCTCGGGGACGGCTGGGCCGGATTTGACTTCACCGATGCGTTTGGGGTTCCCACCAAGCTCACCAATGATGCTGCGATGCAGGCAATCGGCTCTTATGACGGCGGCCTGATGTTGTTCCTGGGTCTTGGCACGGGGTTGGGCACCTGTTTGATCAACAAGTATGTTGTGCAACCAACCGAGATCGCGCACATGCCCTACAAAAGAGGCAAGACCTTCGAAGACGAGGTTGGTGAAGCCGCGCTTGAGAAGCACGGAAAGAAGGAGTGGCGTGATAACGTCCTCAACGTCTGCGAAGTGCTCTACCACGGATTACTTCCTGATTACATCGTTCTTGGTGGCGGCAACGTCAAGAGATTCAAGGATGATTTCAAACTCCCCGAGTACTGTCGACGTGGTGACAACGCCGATGCGTTCAAGGGTGGTTTTCGAATGTGGGAGGATGCCTGGAAGAACAGTCTTCCCGACTGAATCCAAGCGTCAGGCTCGTGTGACGTCGTAGGGCGCCATGTAGTGCCCGGTGAGTTGCTTGGCGTATTGGCGCACCAGATCATCGAGCAGACTCGAGGCTCCGAATCGAAAGAGTCTTGGATCGAGCCACGCATCGTCCAGGGTCTCCTTGACCATCACCAGGTAATGAAGTGCCTGCTTCGCGGTGCGAATACCGCCGGCAGGCTTCATTCCGATCCGGATGCCGTGGGTGAACCAGGCCTCTCGAATCGCCTCCAGCATTACCAGAACCACTGGCATCGTTGCGGCGGGGCTGACCTTTCCCGTCGAGGTCTTGATGAAGACCTCTCCATCCTCGAGCTCGGTGCCCCCCGGCATACCAACCACCGCTTCGATTGCCAGATCGCTTGCCCGGCGAATGTTGTCGAGAGTTTCCAGCTCTCCGGTTTCGAGAATGATCTTGAGGTGTGCGGATCCGCAGGCAGCCTTGATCTCCCGAATCTCCTCGACCACCTGGTCGGTCTTTCCGGACAGGAATGCTCCACGTGAAATCACCATGTCGATCTCATCGGCTCCTGCAGCGACCGCCATCGCAACGTCCTCGAGTCGAACCGACAAGGGGTACTGACCACTGGGAAACGCCGTCGCCACACTTGCAACCCGCACACCGCTGTCTCCCAGCGTCTGGCGGGCAACCTCGACAAGCTCCGGATACACACAGATCGCTGCCACTGATGGCAGTGGGGCAGCGCCTTGAGGGAGTGGAGTGCCGCTTGAGGGCTGTATGGCCTTGCGACAGAGACTTCGCACCTTGCCCGGAGTGTCCTTGCCCTCCAGAGTGGTGAGGTCGGTCATTGCAACCGCCATGCGATGCCCTTCCAGCTTCGCATCCTTCTTGATCGATCGGGTTCGGAACGATGCCGCTCTCGATTCCGCCATGGTGCGATCGACCGGGGCGTTGTTCGAAGATGTTCCGTGCACTGGCATGTCTCTAATTTCCGATCACTTCGCTGCGGGACGAGAGATTCCAAAGAGATAGGGAAGGTCCGTTCCGTTGCGCAGCACCACGCTTCGACTCGTCGATTGCGGGACCTCGTACACGAACATCATGTTGGAGTAGTTGTCCAGGACGTAGCACAGCTCGTAGGGCCTGGTGTCTTTGCCAAATCCGCTTGAGGCCGTGAGTACGGTGAACCCCTCGGAACCGACGACGGCGTCGTCGGCAAAGACCGACTGCTGCGGGATCCGTCCCGCCTGAAATATCACCAACGCACCCATCAGAAATGCCGAAGCGAGCAGGATCGAGATGGCGGTCTGATTTTGATTCTTTGATTGATCGTTCATGTTCCAGCCTTCCGTACGGTCAAGGTCGTGCGCGACGAATGGTCGTCGCGTCCAGGGTGAGGTTCCGGTAGCCGAGACTTCTGAACTGATTGAGCTGTGAATCGAACTGCAGGGCGACCAGTTCCTGAGTGGACTGGTCCACGATCCAGATCACGGGGGTCTTCGCGCCCTGGATGTGTCCGGAGACCGCGATGTACTTGCCTCGTGCAGTCGCCGAGGAGTTGGCCTTGGCCTCGGTACCCGGTAGGAAGGTGACCGCGGCCATCAGACCGACGAGTACCAGGTTCAGCAGCACCAGGCACGCGATGGGTGACTTCTTCATGACGGACGCTCCCGTGTGATCCCGCCGGGGATCAGATGTCTTCGGTGTGTCGCTTGGACGGAATCATGGTGATGACCACCAGGAGCACCCCGAGAACCACCGCGACGATGTATCCCAGCAGCGGACTTGAACCCGATGCATTTGGAGTTCGGGGGCCGGAACTCTGAGCCAGCGCGATGCCATCCATCAGCAGAAGGCAGGTCGTCGCGAACAGGCAGAAGAGGATGTTGTGGATTCGTGTGGTCATCATTGCCGGTTGAGGATAGCCGCAGCCCTTGCCCGGAGGCAAGCACTGGCTCCGGCGGAACCGCTCAATTTTTGACCAGTACCGGCTCGAGGGTGAAGGACTCGGATCGCCCTTCGACTGCCGTCACGTCCACCAGGGGCTGATCAGGATCGTGTCCGAGAACCATGGAACGACCTTCATCCCGGCATCGCTTGAGCAATGAGATCTTGCTGTTCATGTTGGTCCAGGGCTCCACGTCGTAGGCCATGCTTGCGGAGGGGTGGACGTGCGCACGGGTGGGACAAACGTCTCCGGGGAAGATGAATCTGCGGTCGGTATCCGACCACGAAACGCATTGTTGTCCCCAGGTGTGGCCCGGCATCGGTCCCACCTGGATTCCCGGCAGGGGTTCGCACGCACCTTCGAGAAGCGTGATCTGTTCGGCGATCGGTTGCAGATGCGATGCAAGATAGGTCTTGGTCATGGTGGACCGGTTCGAGCGGGCATCGTCCCATTCCTGCTTCTGCACCATGATCTGTGCCTGCGGAAATCCGGAAACGAATCCGCCGTCGTCGCCCGCAGCTGGATCGGACCATCGGGTCAGTGCTCCCGCGTGGTCGAAGTGCAGGTGGGTCAGAATCACATGCGTGATTTCACCGGGCGCGACCCCGATTTCCTCCAGCGCATCGACTGCGGTCCGTTTCTCCATGGCGAAGATGCCGCGATCTTTTTCCGACCACTTTTCTCCGTATCCACACTCCACCAGCACTCGGTGCTCCCCGTCTTCGAGAAGCACCAGATTGCACTGAAGCCCGATGCGGTTTTCAGGGTCTGGCTTCGACCATTTCCGCCAGATCGCCTGGGGAATGATTCCGAACATGCCTCCTCCGTCGAGTCGAAAGGACCCTGCCTGGAGAATTCGCGTGTTCCACTGAGTGGTGCTCATGCCTTGACGATTCTCGCCTTTCGCTCGGCTTCGGGAACGCGCTCGAGTGCGTTTCGGGTGTCCACCACGAGCTTTGCATGCTTGGCGATCAATCCGTAGTCGACGTTGTCGTGGTCGGTGATGACCAGGACGCAGTCGCTCTTTCGAATCGCCTCTTCGGTGAGAGGTACCGACGACATCTTGAAGTCGTACTTGCGCATTTCGGGAAATTCGGGGAGGTGGGGGTCGTGGTACGACAGCGTGCAGTTCATCTCTGCCAGGCGCTCGATGATTTCGGCGGCGGGCGTTTCACGAGGATCGTCCACGTTTTTCTTGTAAGCGAGACCCAGCATGAGGATGTTCGCCTTGCTGATTGCGACCCCATCGTCATTGAGGGCACGGCTCACCTTGTCGACGACGTACTTGGGCATCGAGGTGTTGATCTCACCTGCGAGTTCGATGAATCGGGTGTTGTGTCCGACTTCACGAGCCTTCCAGCTGAGGTAGAAGGGGTCGATGGGGATGCAATGCCCGCCCAGTCCAGGCCCCGGATAGAACGCCTGGAATCCGAAGGGCTTGGTCTTCGCGGCTTCCACGACCTCCCAGATGTCAATGTCGAGATCACTCAGAACGATTTTCATCTCGTTGACCAGGGCGATGTTCACCGAACGGTAGATGTTCTCAAGCAGTTTGGCGCTCTCAGCCACCTCGGCGGAGGAAACACGGTGTGCCTTGGCGACCACCTGGTCGTAAAGCTTCATCGCGATGTCGGTGGAGAGGTCGTCCACCCCCCCGACCAGCTTGGGAATTTCACCTGCGCTTCGACCTGCGTTTCCGGGATCCTCGCGCTCCGGGCTGTAGGCCAGGAAGTAATCCTCTCCGCAAGTCAGCCCCGACTGATCGAGGATTGGCATCATTTCGTTCCGGGTGGTGCCCGGATAGGTCGTTGATTCAAGAGCGATCAGCTGGCCCGGTCGCATGATCTCGCGGATCAGTTCCGTGCAGCTCAGCACGTAGCTCAGGTCGGGATCGTTGTGCTTGCCCAGTGGAGTGGGGACGCAGATGAGAATCGCGTCTGCCTCAACCAGGTCCGCCTTGTCGCTGGTCCCCGTGAACTTCTTGGTTTCCTTCAGGAAGTCAAAGAAGTCCTGACCCAGATGTTCGATGTAGGCATGACCTTTTTCGATTGAGTCGATCTTTCTATGGTCGACGTCAAATCCGATGACATCAAAGCCATTTTCAAGAAGTGCCTTTGAAAGCGGAAGTCCGACGTACCCCAGGCCGAGAATGCCCACTTTGGCGGTCTGGTTGTCGATCTTCTCAATTAACTGTCGTGCTGAATCGCTCATCGAGTCTCCTGCATCGAATGTAGATGCTCTGTTCGGGTTCTGGTCACCCTTCATCGGTCAATTCTCCGCCCTGAATCGATCAAATCCTTGCTCAAGGTCAGAGATCAGATCTTGATGGTATTCGAGGCCGATTGAAAGCCTTAAGCCAATTCCTCGATCAGGTTTAAGTTGATTCGACCGATCTTCCGGGTTGAAAGGAAGTATCAGGCTTTCAAAGCCTCCCCAACTGTATCCAAGATTGAAATACCGAAGACCTTCGATCATGGACTCAAGACCATTTCGTGACATGGGTCCGAGAATGACTGAAAACAGACCGGCGGAACCACGAAAGTCGCGAGACCAGTATTCATGTCCGGGGGTCTGAATAAATGCAGGGTGGAGGACACGTTCGACCTCCTCGCGATCTTGAAGCCATACCGCCAGCTCCATGGCGGATCCGGCGCACTGCGACAANCTGGTTGGCAGGCTTCTCAGGCCCCGAAGACCGAGCCAGGCGTCATCCGGGCTGGCCCCGTGTCCAAAATCCATTGCGGTGGTCTTCAGTCGATCCCAGTGCGCGCGAGTCGACGCGATCATCGCGCCCAGCATCACGTCCGAATGCCCTGCCACGTACTTGGTGAGTGCGTGAATCACGATGTCAACGCCGTGTTCGATCGGATTGAACAGCAGCGGCGTCGCCCAGGTGTTGTCCGCAATGGTGACCAGTCCGTGTTTTTTCGCGATTGTGACCAGACCGGGGACATCCTGCACCTCGAAGGTGAGCGAACCTGGACTCTCCATGAAGAGGACTTTGGTATTGGGCCTGATCAGTCGCTCGATCTCAGCACCCAGCGTTGGATCGTAGAAAGTGGTTTCGATCCCGAGTGCCGTGAGTCGTTCAGTGCAGATGATTCGTGAGGGGGTGTAACAGGAGTCGACCATCAGGAGGTGATCCCCAGCGGAGAGGTTCGCCATCAACGCGACTCCCACCGCCGCCAGGCCGCTTCCCACCAGCACCGATCCCGCTCCACCCTCGAGTTCAGCGAGAATCTGCTCGAGTTCCCGCTCGACCGGAGTTCCCAGCAGGCCGTAGGTGAACGGACCGTCCTTGAGGTCGACCTCGAGGGACCGCTCGAATTCCTGCAGGGTCTTGAAGCGAACCGTACTGCCCCGATGAACCGGCGGATTCACGAAGCCGTGTTCATCGATCTTCGCGCCAAAGCGCTGCACCGCCTGGGTGTATCGTCCCGGATCCATTTCATCTGACGGCATCTGGTTCAATTCCGTGTTCGACTCTTCAGGAATCGATCAGTTCGGTCGGGCTCTGCAACAGGGTGACCACGGTGTTGAGAAAGCGCGCTCCCTCTGCGCCGTCGACCACCCGGTGATCGCAGGAAAGGCTCAAGGGCATCACGTTGCCGACGAACATTCGACCATCCTCGGCCAGCACTCGTTCCTTGGCTCGGCCCACCGCCAGGATCGCGACTTCCGGGTAGTTGATGATCGGAGTCGCGAACATGCCACCGTAGGATCCGACGTTCGAGATGGTGAACGTGCCACCGGACAGTCGTTCACGTTCGATCGTGCGATCCTTGCAGCCCCGCGCGACCTGGGTGACCGCCTGGCCCAACTGGGCGACGGAGAGCTTCTCCGCGCCGTGAATGACCGGGACCATCAAACCGTGTTCGGTGTCGACCGCACATCCGAGGTTCACCGAGTCCTTGCGCAGGATCTGGGATTGCGCATCGTCGACGATCGCGTTCAAGGCCGGGTGCGTGCGCAGTGCCTTGCAGATCGCGGTCATCACAAAGGGGAGCAGTGACAGCTTCGCGCCCAGTACCTTGGCGTATTCCTTGCGTTTGAGATCGAGTGCAGTCACGTCCGCTTCATCGACCACTGTGAAGTGGACGGCGGTCTTGACCGATCGGTCGAGTGCTTCGGCGATCTTTCTGCGAACGCCGCGGAACGGGATGACTTCCGCCACGTTGCCTTCATCGACCGGAGGCAGCTCGGCGGGAATCGCCACCGCCTGGGGTGCGAAGCCCGGGGTGTCCGTGCTGGAGCGGGTGGTCGCGGGCAGTGCGGGTGCCGAGGTTGCAGCACCACTTCCGGCGTGGGTGTGCACGTCCGATGCCGTCACCCGGCCACCGCGACCGGTTGCAGAGACCAGGTTGATGTCGACGCCGAGTTCTCTCGCGATTCGTCTCACGGCGGGGGTCGCCAGGGCCTTTGCATGCCCATTGGTCATCTCCACCGGGTCCGGTGACTTGCGAGTGAAGCGATCGCTCACCGTGAGTTCTCCGGAAACCGATCCCACGACGGTTCCTGCATCGCCGTCTTCGCCGCCGGACTCCGTGGAGGCGGATTCGCTGGCGGCAGCTTCGGTCGTTTCTGCGCCGACTGCAGCGGTCTCCGGGGTTCCGTAGCGAACCAGCACCGAGCCGACGAGGATGATTTCACCCTCGTTGCCACACAATTCGCTGATCGTTCCGTTCCACGGACTGGGTACCTCGACCAGTGCCTTGTCGGTTTCCATCTCGGCGATCGTCTCGTGTTCCTTCACGGTATCNCCCGCGGAAACNCGCCATTTGATCANTTCAGCCTCNTGCACNCCTTCCCCGAGGTCCGGGAGGATGAAGTGTGACTGGTCCTTTGGTTGCGTGACGCCTGCCATGGTCGTTCGCCTTCTGTGTTCGGATGCGGATCTGAAATGGAATCGAGGTTTGAATGGAATCGAGGTCTGGATCAGTATGCTCGGACTTCTTCGATCGCCTTTTCGATGCGATCGGCGTCCGGGAGGTAGTCGGTCTCAAGCTTGTAATAGGGCATGATGGTGTCGAAGCCGGCCACGCGCTGCACCGGTGCCTCCAGGTGGAGGAAGCAGCGCTCCATGATCTGGGCGGCGATTTCGCTGCCGAACCCACTGGTCTTCGGAGCTTCGTGGACGATCACGCAGCGACCGGTCTTCTTGACCGAGGCTTCGATTGCGTCCATGTCCAAGGGGTAGATCGTGCGCAGATCGATGAGTTCGATCGACGCATCGGAGCGTTCGATCGCCTGCATGCACTGCACGACGCTGGCGCCCCAGGAAACGATCGTGAGTTCTTCGCCCTCGCAGACGGTGCGGGCCTTGCCGATGGGAACGGTGTATTCGTCCTCGGGGACCTCTTCACGGAACGCACGATAGATGCGCTTGGGTTCGAAGAAGATCACGGGGTCCGGATCGCGGATCGCCGAGATCAGAAGTCCCTTGGCGTCGTACGGTGACGCGGGCATGACCACCTTGAGTCCGGGCTGGTGGGCGTAGATCGTCTCCGGTGAATCGCTGTGGAGTTCCGGGGCGTGGATGCCACCACCGACCGGCACGCGAATCGTGAGGGGGACCGTGAACGCGGCGCGGGTTCGGGTGCGCATGCGAGCGGCGTGGGAGCAGATCTGGTCGTAGGCAGGGCCCAGGAAGCCTTCGAACTGGATCTCGGGAATCGGGCGCAGGCCCGACATCGCCAAGCCGATCGAGGTGCCGATGATGCCGCTTTCCGCAAGCGGGGTGTCGACCACTCGGTCCTTGCCGAATCGCTTGAAGAGGCCTTCGGTGACGCGGAAGACGCCACCGTTGAGTCCCACGTCTTCACCCAGGATGAGGACGCGATCGTCCTTCTCCATTTCCTGGACGAGTGCGAGGTTGATTGCCTGTACGAGTGTGATGTTCGCCATGGTGTCCTGTTTCCTTGGTGCGCTGTAAGTCGGTGACTCAGGCGTTCGTGGTCTGTTCCGATGCGATCTGGGCGGGATCCTGTCCGATCGAGCTGGTTCGCATCGTGTCTCGCTGCTTCGCGATCTGCTCGGGGATCTCGGCGAAGGTCCAGTTGAAGATGTCCGAGACTTCCGGGGCTTCGATCGTCTCGGCCCGTTTCACCGCATCGGCGACGGTCTTTTCAGCACGCTCCTGCAGTTCCGCCTGCTTGGAGTCGTTCCAGAGCTTCTTGCCCTTGAGGTACTCGCGCATTCGATTGAGCGGGTCCCGGGTCTTCCAGAGTTCGACTTCCTCCTCGTCGCGGTAGCGGCGGGCATCGTCGGCGGTGGTGTGGTCCCCGAGTCGGTAGGTCACCGCTTCGATGAAGACCGGTCGGTGGTGTTCGCGGGCAGATTCGATCGCCTTCTTCATGCACCAGGCGACCGCGAAGATGTCGTTGCCGTCACACTGGAGGCATTCGACGCCGTAAGCGATGCCACGCTGGGCGACGGTGGGGGCCGAGCACTGGATCGAGGTCGGGACCGAGATCGCCCACTGGTTGTTCTGGCAGAAGAAGATCACGGGGATGTCGAGGTTGGCGGCGAAGTTCATCGCCTCGTGGAAGTCACCTTCGCTGGTCGCACCGTCACCGAAGAAGGTGCAGGCTATCTGCTTCTCTTCTCGATACTTGGCGGCCCAGGCCAGGCCGGTGGCGTGAAGCATCTGGGTGCCGATCGGGACTGCGATCGGGGTGCAGTAGTGTTCCCGGTCGATCTGGTTTCCACGTTCATCGCCCATCCAGTGCTGGAGAATCTTCTCCATTGGGAGGCCTCGCCAGAACAGTCCGCAGTTCTCGCGGTAGCAGGTGACCATCCAGTCGGTGTCGTCGAGCATGTAGGCCGCACCCAGTGAGGTGGCTTCCTGCCCCATATTCTGAGGAAAGGTGCCCATGCGCCCGGATCGCTGCAGCTTGAAGGCCACCTCGTCGAGCTGGCGGCAGACCACCATGTGTTCGTAGAGCTTGATCAGATCCTCGTCGGGGATCAGCCCCGCACCGAGTTTCTCGTCGAAGGCTCCATGTTCATCGAGGATCG
>NHEC01000104.1 GCA_002171655.1 Planctomycetes bacterium TMED75 | reverse complement strand
GCCCATGTCCACGGCTATTGGGGAAAGCTGCGTTGGCAGCATTGAAAGACCCATGACGTTCTCCTCGACACGCCGGAGACCAGATCGGGGGCGTGGCCTTGAAGAATCGGTCCGATCCGGAAGCGGATTGAGAAGGAAACTGGGTCAGGAAGTAGGTTTTTGCGGGTGGGTCCAGGGAAGACGTCTGATAACCGCTGCTACCTCCCGCTGAGACACTCTGCAATGGCGGGCATCGACTTGCGAAGGGGGTCAAATGCCTGCTCCAGATTCCAGATCTGCTTGGGACGGGCGCCAGTAGTGTTGCTGATGACGCGCACCTCGATGCCCGGAAGACCGAAATGCTGGGCGGTGTGCAGGACGGCGGCGCCTTCCATCGCCTCAGCAATGGCGCCCGAACGAGCCTGAACCTCGAGCGCGGAGTCATCCGTCCCCGAACAACTGGCGACGGTAGCGATGGGGCCGCACCGACCCAGTGATTTGAATGAATCAATGAGAGCAGGATCGGCGGGTACGCGATTGCCTTGAAAGCTCCCCAGGGGAAACCCCAATTCGGTCATGTCCTGAAAACCATCGGGCGCGTGCAGTCCCTCTTCGTGGTAGACGGATTCACTTGCGACCACGATTGCTCCGAGTGGTAGAGGGGGATCACAACCTGGTAGTGCGCCCGCCACCCCCATCGAGAGCACCGCGTCGAAGGGGCCATCTTCAAGAATTGCCCGGGTGGTGGCGATCGCTGCGTTGGTGCGACCGACTCCGGACACCACCACCTGTGCCAGAGGGAGCCCTCTGGCGCAGGCTGCCTCCGCTTCGACCGCACAGACCACGAGCGGCCTCACGAATGCATGCCTTCTGAAGACGCACCCAGATGCTCCGTGACCGAATCGAGGGAAATGGTGGATTGACCACCCCCTTCAAGATCCTTGAGGACCACCATGCCTTCGGTCAGTTCATCACCAAGGATGACGGCATGTCGAGCGCGGACCTTGGATGCTTCAGAAAGCAACTTGCCGAGATTACGGGTGGACTTGTGACTTCTACGGGCGTGAAATCCGCTTCGTCGAAGCGTGGTGAGGACGCTTCCAAGTCCAGCCTGCCCGAGGTCACTGGTCGCAACCAGAAAGACATCCGGGCGTGGCAGCAACTCCGTACCACCTCCGTCACCAAGCAGACCAAGCTCGTCAAGCACCAGAGACAAGACGACATCACCCATTCCAAATCCGCACGCAGGCGTGTGAGGACCACCGAAGAGCTCGACCAGACCGTCGTAGCGGCCGCCACCGGCAATGGCTCGTTCGGCGCCACGCGCGTCGAAGATCTCAAAGACGGTGCCCGTGTAGTAGGCAAGTCCACGGACGATTCCGGTATCCACCACGCACCAGTCGGAGACGCCTGCCGAAATCAGACCGTTGGTGATCTCCTGAAGTCCTCCCAGGGTCGACTCCGGCACCCCAAGGGTCTGAGCGACCTCCGCAAGGGGTTCGTCGAGTGAACGGGTCAGCCTCGCAGCATGATCAAATCGATCCACCGCGGTCTCATCCAACCCCAATTCTCGTACTCCGCGTTGAAACTCCGATTCATCGAGTTTGTCCCGCCGGTCCAGCAGCACGAAGGCATCCTGCAGGCGTTCACTCGAGACCCCCAGGGCGATCAGCACCTCGGCGATCGAACCCCGATGACTGAGACGAACCTTGACCTGGTCGGGACCGAGCCCGAGTCGCTCGAGAGCGAGCAGTGCGGTTGAGATGACCTCGACATCGGCGGCGGAATCATCCAGACCCAGAACATCGAGGTTCCATTGAACGTGCTCACGAAGCCGACCACGCTGTGGACGCTCGGCACGGAACAAACTTGGAATCGAAAACCACTTGGTGGGCAGAGCGAGCGACTTACCCTTGGCCGCGGCCATTCGAGCAAGGGTGGGGGTGAATTCCGGGCGCAGCGCGTAGTCATCCTCTCCCCCTTCACGTCTGAAGGAAAACAACTGGGAAACGATCTCGGGCCCACTCTTGACGGTATAGAGCGCCAGTTGCTCGAACATCGGCCCATCGATTTCACTGAATCCCGAATCGATCGACGCGGAGCGCCAGGCGGACTCGATGTGACGGCGAACCGCCATTCGGTCGGGGTAGAAGTCTCGAGTGCCCTTGGGGCCTTGGAAGGAGTTCGTTGATGCCATGGGTTGAATCCAACTGAGATTCTAGATCATCCTTGAGGAAGTCTCACCCGCTCACCGCTTCGAAGTCCAGGCTTCGAACGACTTCATTGCGAGCGTGAGCCGGATACACCAAAGCCAGGTGATCCCTGGGCTTTAAGATCAGATCGTTCTCCACGAGCTTGAATCGACCATCACGAAGCACGGTCAAGACCCGAGCTCCCTCGGGAAGGGCAAGACTCTCCACGGTCCTGGTGGCATTTGAATGAGTGCTCGGAACGAGGAATGTCTCGATCCGTTCATCAAGAATATCCGCCGCAACGAGTTCAAGTTCAACGGAGGGTTCTTCGATCGTGCCCGCCCTCATGTCGAGCAGCTTCGAGATTGGTCGAACCAGCATCCCAGGAATGAACGATCCCACCACCACCACCACGAAAATGAAGGCGAAGAGTCGTTCTATATCGGTACCCGGACGATCGGGGATTTCGGCGATCACCAGGATCGGGATGGTCGCCAGGATGATCGGCACCGCGCCCCGAAGCCCGGCAAAGCTGATGAGTATGTTCTCACGCCATGGGATCTTGAAGAAACTGAGCAGAGTTCCGACCACCAGTGGGCGGGCGAGGAAAGCGATCCAGAGCGCGGTGAGTACTCCACCCACGATGAATTCGGGAAGCAGAGAAGGGGTGACTAGAAGTCCGAGGAGGAAGAACATGGTGATCTGCGAGACCCATGCAATCGTGTCATGAACCCGTTCCATGGTGGATCTGAAAGGAATGTTTCGGTTGCCGATCACGACACCTGCGATGTACGTGGCAAGCAAACTGCTGCTCCCGATCACTCCGGCGAAGCCGATCGTGACCAGTGCAATGGCAATGGTCAGAACGGGGTAGAGCGCTGCGCCACCAGCCGATGAAAAATGAAGCAGAGAGGAGCCAAGAAGTCCGGCAACCAGGCCAATCAGCAAACCGATCACCAACTGCCAGGCGAGAACCCCTACCACCGACAGGTCAAATCCCATACCGAGGTCGGATCCATGAAACACCACCGTATCGGTGAGTGCGAATACCAGAACGAAGGCCATGGGATCGTTGAAACCACTTTCGACCACCAGAATTTCGCGAGCTCGCCCCTTGAGGCGTTGACTGGCGAGAAGGTCAAAGACCGCCGCTGCATCCGTTGAAGCCAGGATCGCGCCAATAAGCAGGGAGACTGCAAAGGTCGTCACCTTGGGGCTGAAGAGCCAGACCCCCCAACCAGTCACCACGGTGATGCCGAAGACCCCCACTGTGGCCAGAAGCAGTGCGGGCTTCCACGCTCTGCGAAGGGTATCCAATGAGGTGCTGAGACCGCCATGAAAGAGAATCAGGCCCAGTGCGGTGCACGCGATCTCATAGGTGATCTCGTAGTTGTTGAACCGGATCCCGAACGGACCATCCTCTCCCAGAAGCATCCCTGCAATCAGAAAGAGAAGCCCCGCAGGGATTCCCATGAAGCGGCTGAACCGACTGAGTAGAGCGCCCGCACCGAGAATGACACCGATGATCAACGTGAGGATCGGTAACTCGACAAAGACCGAAAGTTGTTCGAGATCTGGCAGCAGAACAGGCTCCCTGGCGGGGTGCGCGGGATGGACCCCTGCATTCTCCGCGAGATACCACCAATGCGCCAATCACGACCCGCCTCCCGGACATGACATGACGCCAGCCTTCCGGCCGGCGTCATGAAGTCAATACGATCAGCTGATGATCGGAGGTGGGTCCCTGCTCAGCCCCGACGACGCCGGAGGATCATTCCGCCCAGTCCCACCAGTGCCAGAGCGCCTGGAGCAGGCACTTCAGTGACGACGAAATTCAGATCCCATTGGTCTACGGCAATACTGGTCTCCTGAGCCCAGATCGAATAGTCGCCAGCTCCGAGGGGGCCAACAAATCCCTGACTCCCAGCGCCTTCAGCCATGAGCGGAAGAATGTCGTTGCCCGCATCAGTCGTACCAACCAGCGCGTAGCCAAGCATCGCACCCGGATCGGGAGCCGATGGTGGAGTGGGGAATTGACTACCACTGGCGATCGCGATGAACCCCAGATTGAATTCCGGGGTGGTGTCGAACACGTCAAGTATCACCGAACTCAGTTCGTAGCCTTCAGCAATCGTGAATGTGAAGTATTCACGATCCGGGTCGCCCTGGAGATCGATGGTGGTGAAAATGACGTGGTTGTTGACGCCCTTGATCTCCAATTGCGTGGGGTTCAAATAGTCTTCCGAGAGGTCGCCATCGAAGGCTTCGTTCCACATGAGATCCGCCGCAGCGGAGGACGCGAAAACGCAGGTACAGGACAGAGCCGCGAGGTAAGTGAGGTACTTCATTCTTGAATGTCTTCTTCTCTGAGGTAGAACCGTTCGCAGATTATGATTGGGCGGGGGGCTCTGTACTGAAGAGGTGCGAACACCATTGCTTCAGTGGTGCACGAGCTGTGCCGTGTGGAGGAGCGCTCCCTGTTCCTTTACCCATCTCCTTGTTTCGGACGATAGCGTTCATACGCAGTGGAGAGAGCATTTGTGCTGGACTCTTGCGAATTGAGTGCCTGCAAGGCATGAGATGAAGCATTCTGGCCCAATTCACAGGGCTATCGGTACTTGCGATGACAGAAAGAAGACTGGCGAATCAGCCCGATTGAACACTTGTTCGGTCACACAGGGGCAGCGAAGCTGGTGGGAAATACCAGACAAAAAAAGAGATGACGCCGTCCCCGAGAGACGGCGTCATCCAAAAAATCTTCTATCGAATCAGCGCACCACAAGGATGCACCAAACAATCAAGGCTTCAACCTCGTCGACGTCGTGCCGCCAAGCCACCAAGCCCGAGGAGGGCGAGCGCACCTGGCGCGGGGACTTCGGTCACGATGAAGTTGAGGTCCCAGTTGTCGGTACTCGGCCCAGTTTCCTGCGCCCAGAACGTGTAGCTTCCAGCACCCAGAGGACCGGAGAAGCCCTGGGATCCACCGCCCTGGCCCATGGCCTGGAGGATGTCGCTGCCGACATCTGACACGCCTAGCAGATAGTAACCAAGCAGCTGCGTGGGATCGGGAGCACCAGGAGGCGTCGGGAACACGGATCCATTGGCAATCCCAATGAACCCAAGGTTGGTTTCGGGATCGGTTTCAAAGCCGTCAAGTACGATTGAAACCAACTCATACCCTTGGGCAACCTCGAACGTGAAGTACTCACGATCCTGGTCACCGCCATTTTCGGCAGCACCAATCGTGGTGAAGATGACGTGGTTGTTTACTCCTTTGGTGAACAGCTGGGTGGGATTCAGGTAATCACTGGAGAGGTCTCCATCAATTGCCTCGTCCCACATAAGGTCTGCACTTGCGGAGGCACCACAGACCGCACAGGCTGCCAGCAAAGAAAGGATGCAGGTTTTTTCTCTCTTCATCAGAATTCTTCTCTTCTCTATTTCTCTTTGAGTTCCCTGCATGCATTAACACAATGAATACGAGTGAACCTATAACGAGTCCTTCTCAAGACGCAATCCGGCCAGGGAGAGCACGCCTGCAGCCCATGGGTGTGTGATTGTTCGAAGCATAAGTACGTTCGAAGCAAGGGGCGTCGATGCAGGCAGTGCCTCCTGGAAAGTCGTGGCTAGAACACCTCCACAGTTCCGGATGACCACCCGAATGGGGTTCAAGTGAACCACCAAGGGGTGACGTGCATGCATACGCTTCCTGGCTGAACCAGGTGCTTCGGGAGGGACCGAAGCCAAGCGAAACACCACGCAAAGTGGCTGGTTTTGTCGCTTCAACCCCACAAGATGGGAGTCAGAGAGGTCGAAACGACATCAACCAGTGACAAATTGTCGGTTCCGCGATCTTGACTGCACTGATATGTGTGAGTTGGGAGTCAAGGGCAAGCAAAAACACGGGAACCAAAGTGTCGTTGTCTCTCAAGCAACGACATAGACAACCCGACGTCTGCACGTCGGTTCCTGTCCAGAATTTCCCGCCAATCTGTTGCGTGCTGGTTCCTCTCTTCAATGAACCAGCATGTTCAGGCCTACGGAGAGCGCAGGGACTGAATTGCCGTCACAACAACTGTTTTATAAAGGAGGATACTGACGTAATCAAGCCTTGAATTCAAGATTTCGCAATCTGGAGAAAACCAGCTCGGAACCCCTGTTTTCACGCACAGGAGCGGACTTTTTCCCACTTTCGAGTTGCCTGGGGGGGACTTTGAACTTCCACCGCAATCGACGGTATTCAGTCGTTGGGAACCCAGACGCGGTTCACCATTCGGGGCCACCCGTGTAGCGACCGAAGACATCGCCCATCGCTTGGACCATTTCGCCCAAAGTACATTTGCTGATCGCTCCCTCGACCAGAGCCCCCATCACATTCTCATCAGATCGTGCAGCATTTCGGATGTCTTCCAAAGCCTGTTGGACGACGTCGTCATTGCGTTGGTCACGGAACTGATCCAGGCGGGAACACTGATCGGTTTCGACCTGATAGGGAATCTGAAGAATCTCCACGGGATGATCATCGTTGCCGTCGTCGTAGGCATTCACCCCCACGATGACTCGATCCCCCGCTTCCATCTCCTGACCGAATCGATAGGACGCCTCCGCGATCGACCGGCGGAAGTACCCGCGGTGAATGCCCTCCACCACTCCACCCATCTCGTCGACCTCGGAGAAGATGTCCAGCGCATCGGATTCCATCTGGTCGGTCAATGCCTCGACGAACCAGGAACCACCAAGAGGGTCGGCAGTGCGGTGCACTCCGGTCTCGTGGGCGAGGATCTGCTGGGTTCGCAGAGCGATACGAACGGCGTTTTCGGTGGGAAGACCGAGTGTTTCGTCCATCGAATCCGTGTGCAGACTTTGGCAACCTCCGAGCACACCAGCCATTGCCTGGTAGGCGACGCGAACGATGTTGTTGAGGGGCTGCTGCTCGGTCAATGAACACCCGGCGGTCTGAACGTGGGTGCGCATCCAGAGCGAGCGTTCGTTCTTTGCTCCGTAGCGTTCCTTCATGACGTTGGCCCAGATTCTTCGAGCGGCACGAAGCTTGCAGATCTCCTCGAAAAACTCGTTGTGGGCATTGAAGAAGAAGGAGAGACGCGGTGCGAACAGGTCCACATCAAGCCCGCGTTTCATGGCGGCTTCAACATATTCCATGCCATCACGCAAGGTGAAGGCAAGCTCCTGGACGGCGGTCGAGCCCGCTTCTCGAATGTGGTACCCGGAGATGGAGACAGAATTCCACTTGGGGCAGTGAAGGGAGGCGTATTCGATGGTGTCCACCACCAGCTTGACCGAGGCCTCGGGGGGGTAGATGAACTCATTCTGAGAATGGAATTCCTTGAGGATGTCGTTCTGGAGGGTTCCACCGATCTGAGCGAAATCGATTCCACGCTCCCGTGCCATCCCCAGATACATCGCCCAAATCACACATGCCGGACCGTTGATCGTCTGGCTGACCGTGACCTTGTCGATCGGAATGTCGGCGTAGAGACGATGCATGTCCTCGATGGTGTCGATGGCGACCCCGCACCGACCGACTTCACCCGAGGACAATGGGTCATCGGAATCACAACCCATCAAAGTAGGCAGGTCGAAGGCGGTCGAGAGTCCAGTGTTTGCCTTGGTTCCCTTGGCATTTTCGAGGAGGTACTTGAATCGAGTATTGGTGTCGTCGGCGGATCCGAACCCGGCAAACTGCCGCATCGTCCAGAGACGCTTGCGATACATCTCCTCATGAATGCCACGAGTGAATGGAAACTGGCCGGGTGAGCTGATGCGAGGATCGGTCTCATTCGGATTGTCTGGATCAAGCGTGGGACTCGACTGGGGGCCGTAACAGGTATCGACCTCGTACCCGGAAATAGTGACCCCTTCAGGGTCACTCTGAACGGGAGACTTCGAAGATTTGGAAACATCCTTGTTGATGGCACTCATAGTTCGATCCTCAGGTGGCCGTTTGTCGGGGTGCGAGTACCCATCCTAGCGGTAGGAGGCCCCATGACTCCAGTGGAAAAAACGGTGTTGAGAGCGGCAGTCAGCTGCCACCATGGTCGTACACGCCTCGACCTGACTTATCGCCCAGACGTCCGGCGTGAACCAACTGACGAAGCTTCGGGCAGGGGAAGTACTTCTGATCACCGAGCTCCTCGTAGAGGACCATCATGATGTGGTGGCAGACGTCGAGACCGATGAAGTCCGCCAACCTCAGAGGACCCATTGGGAAGGCACATCCGAGCTTCATGATTCCGTCGATGGCCTCGGGTTCGGCCACCCCGTCCATCCAAGTGTAAAACGCCTCGTTGATCATCGGCATGAGCACACGGTTGGAGACGAACCCAGCCCGGTCGTTGGCAAGAATTGGGGTCTTACCCATCAATTCGGCGAGGGCAATCGTGCGGTTGGCGGTTTCCTCACTCGTGGCAAGTCCGGTGATCACTTCCACCAGCTTCATCACTGGTACGGGATTGAAGAAATGCATCCCGATCACCCGCTCTGCTCCGTCGGGAAGACTGGAGGCAATGTCAGTAATGGAGATAGAAGAGGTGTTGGTGGCCAACACCACGTCCGGACGGAAAACCTCGTGCATCTGCCCAAAAATCTGCTTCTTGAGCTTTGCATCTTCCGTGGCCGCCTCAACCACCCAATCGGACTCGGAGGCAGGGCCCAGCTCGGTGGAATGCTCGATCCGAGCAAGGACCGCTTCGGAATCAGACTGGGAGATCCGTTCCTTTTCGACGCTTCGCTTGAGCGTCTTGGAGTGGTAGTTCTTGGCACGATCAAGCTGGTGGTCAGAGACATCGATCTGCCAGACCTTCAACCCACTCATCGCAGCCGTGAGGGCNATGCCGGACCCCATGGCTCCNGCNCCNATGACTGCAATACTCTTCACTTCAGACATGNGTGCGTGCTCCCNTTCAGAGAGGAAAAAAGAGNAATCCGGCGGTCCTGAGCGNATCGNNNCNGTCGCCGGGAGGAGGCGGAACATCCTACCCGCCGAANCCNNCGANATCGGNGNCCGANGNNGACAACCAGNAAGATGGTNCGAAGCCATGATTGGAATTCCCTGGCANTTTTTNATTGACAACAGAGTCNCNTGGCGNGTGNAATGTAAACGATCGATGAGTTTAGGTCCTTCCGGCGTCCTGGGGTNNGNGAGGCCGGATTCGAAGTTTCGGGGGTTTTCACGACATGCTGGTGCCACGTAACGGACGTCGCTGCGACTCCTGTTCTGAAACTCAGAGCAGCTGCGGTGGGTGCACTGCACCTTCCAGCCACACCCCCTCACCCCTGCATGAAGCCACCTCCTAGCAACGGGATACCACCATGAATACGCCAAAGACATTGACCGCTTGCTGCACACTGACCGCAGCCGCCCTTGTTCCTGCAGACCACGCCGTCCGAGACCACAGTGCCCCGCCCCCACTGACTCCGGTTCGCTCGCTTGTGAAAGCGGACACCCCACCGGAGCAGGGCCTGTTGGTTCGAGATCAGATCGTGGTGCAGTTTGTCACGGAAGCCACGCACAGCATTGCCGAATCACGAGCCATGCGAGTGGGCAGTACGGGACTCGATTCACTGGACGTGATCGGCTACCTGCTGGACGTTACCAATATCGAACCCCAGTTCAAGGGGTCGAGCCCCGAGAAGGCTGCCGCAATCGGTGCACCTGACGTTTCCGGATACCACGTGGTCGATTTCAATCCGCAGCTGGTGACGCCTCGTGAGCTGTGCGCGATCTACAACGCCAACCCTCTCGTACTTCGTGCGGAACCGATCGGTCTTCATCCGATCTATGCAGATGTCAACGACACGTACTTCTCCTATCAATGGCACCTGGATCAGTCCAACGACTCTGACATCGACATGCCTGAAGCCTGGGACCTCCAGACTGGGTCCGAGCAGATCACGGTTGCGATCCTCGACAGTGGTGTTCGGTACTACCACGACGACCTGGGTGGCCAGGGCGCAAGCAGCCTGCAGAATGCACGAGGGAACCTCTGGAGGAATACCGCCGAAGATGCTGGCCAAGCGGGAGTGGACGACGATGGAAACGGTTTCATCGATGATTATCTGGGATGGGATTTCGTCTCCAGTCCCATCTACACCTGCTGGAACGGAGAAGACTGCACGGGAAGCGACAATGACCCTCGGGACTTCAATGGTCACGGAACACACTGCGCTGGCATCGTGGGGGCCTTGAACAACAACGGCTTCATGGTTTCCAGCGTGGCGGGGGGCCGAGGAAATGGCTCCTTCTCCAGCGACGGAAATGGGGTCCGCCTGATGTCCTGCAAGATCGGGCACTCCGCCCAGTACAGCGGAAGCGAATACGGCTTCGTGAGCATGAACTATGCCGCACAAGCCCTCTACTACGCCGCTGATAACGGAGCACGAATCGCGTCCTGTTCCTGGGGATCTTCCAACTCAGGTGGCATCGGAAGTGCGATCACCTACTTCAATGCCGCCGGTGGACTGGTTTTCAAGGCCTCTGGAAACAGCAACTCTCAGAGTGCGGACTACATGGGATCCAGATCGGACGTGATCAACGTTGCCGCGACCGATCAATCCGATCTTCGAGCGAGCTTCTCCAATTACGGAACCTGGATCGATATCTCCGCTCCGGGCGTCGACATCCTCAGCACCTACCACGATCACAACGACGCTGGAACCGACTACGCGGCGTATCTCAGCGGCACCTCCATGGCGACCCCGCTTGCCGCAGGCGCAGCCGCACTGATTTGGTCGGCAGATCCATCGATGTCCGCCAGCCAGGTCTGGGCGACGCTTCGTGATACGGCTGACAACATCGATTCGATCAACGGGTCAGCTGCGGGCAAACTGGGATCCGGTCGCGTGAACGTGGAAGCCGCACTCGCATCACTCGTCTTGGATCCCGATCCAACGGGGGCATGCTGCGCCGATTTCGTCTGTTCGATACAGACGGAAATCGACTGCCTCCTCGAGGGAGGTACGTATTTCGGTGACAACGTTCCCTGCAGTCAGATCAACTGTTCTCCGCCCGACCCGAACGGTGCCTGCTGCCTGGGAACCAGCTGCTCCCTGGAGACCGAAGCGAACTGCGATGCACAGGGCGGAACCTACCTGGGCGACGATACGGCATGCGACGCAGGGACCTGCGAACCTCCGGCGAACTCGAACCTGCTTCTGATCAGTTTCCGAGGCAACACTCCGATTCCAGGAATCGGAACCGTTCGAAATGACGATATTGTCTCCTACGACCCCGATACTGGACAGTGGGCGATGTATTTCGACGGCAGCGATGTCGCCTTTAACAGTGGTGCGATCGATGCATTCTGCCTGCTCGATGACGGGAGACTCCTGGTCTCCAAGAGTGCGAGCATCAGCCTCGATGGCAACTCATTCGATGATTCGGACATCATGCTTTTCACTCCGACTTCACTGGGGACGAACACGTCCGGAAGCTTCGAGATGTATTTCGACGCCAGTGACATGCAGATGACCACGAATGGCGAGGACATTGATGGGCTGGCCATTCTTCCTGATGGACGACTGGTCCTCTCCACCGCGGGTACGACCAAGATCAGCGGTGTGACGAACCACCGTGATGAGGACCTTTTCGTCTTCACTCCGACTTCACTCGGCGAGAACACCAGCGGTTCGATTCAAACCTACCTCGACAACAGCGATGTCGGCCTCAACAACTCTGGTTCCGAAGACGTCGACGCATTCCACATTCACCCCGATGGAAGGGTGACCTTCTCCTGCGTGGGGAACTTCACCGTGAGTGGGCTCTCGGGAACTGACGAGGATCTGGTCAACTTCACCCCCACATCCACCGGTTCTCAGACTGCTGGTGCGTTTGAGTTCTTCATCGTGGGGGCTGATCTCGGCTTGGCCACGATCAGTGACATCGGAGGCTACTGCGAAGTCGAGCGCTGATGGCACGAGCTTAGAATGTATGAAAAACGAGA
>NHEC01000103.1 GCA_002171655.1 Planctomycetes bacterium TMED75 | reverse complement strand
CCGGCGCACCGCCGTACCGAACCCTGCTCACGCACGGATTCATGGTCGACAAGGACGGCCGCAAGATGTCCAAGTCCGGCGGTAACGCCCTTGAAGTCGAGACGCTCCTCAAGGACTACGGAGCGGATGTCTGCCGGTGGTGGGTGTCTTCACTCGCCTTCGACAGCGACGTGAAGGTCGATCTCGAATTCTTCCGTCTGTCCGGGGAAAGCTACCGCAAGATTCGAAACACCCTGCGTTTTCTTCTGTCGAATCTCGATGACTTCGACCCGCAAGCCGACGCGGTCCCGCTGGATTCGATTGAGCCGCACACCGTGGACGGCTGGATGCTCGGCCACGCAGCTCAGGTGGAGCGACATGTTCGTGATGCGATGCATCGCTATTCGTTCCGTGAGGCACACCTGGCCCTCTTTGACTTCTGCAATGACGCCATCTCCTCGACCTACTGCGTTGCCGTGAAGGATCGTCTCTACTGTGACGCTCCCGATTCCACTCGGCGGCGTCGATGCCAGGCGACAATGCACATCCTGGTCGATCTCCTCTGTCGTCTGCTGGGGCCGATCATCCCGCACACCGCCAACGAGGCCTTTCATCAGTTGCATGGAGAAGACGCTCGACTCTTCGAAGTCTCCCACCTGGGACTTTCCTACGAAAGTGCTCCGGAATGGCCCGCAGTCATGATTCAGAGAGAAGGCGTCCTCAAGGCATTGGAGCAGTCAAAGTCACGTGGGATTGAGAATCCTCTTGATGCTGGCGTGGTCGTTCCTGATCCAGAGGATCGTTTTCTACCCTTCGCCGAAGACTTTGCCGATCTCTGTGGTGTAAGTCGCGCCCGCTTCCAGCATGNACTCGGAGACATCGAAGTCGAGGATCTGCGTGAAGAGCCTCGATGTGAACGCTCCTGGAAACGGGACGAGACTGTTTCCCAGCGATCCGACGGCGGCATGCTGAGCGACCGCGATGCTGCGGCCATCGGCGTGTGACGCGCTGCTTCCACTTCAGAACCAACTCAACCCGATTCCAAGGCTGCATCCCATGAGTGAACAACTGCCCAACATTGATTTCGAACACTTCAGCAAGATCGACTTTCGGGTCGCAACCGTGACCGCCTGCGAGGCGCATCCCAATGCGGACAAGCTCCTGAAGGTCACACTCGACGACGGCACTCCCGAAGGGCGGCAGGTCTGTGCGGGAATCAAGGCCTGGTACGATCCCGCCTCTCTGGTGGGCAAGCAGGTGGTGATCGTGGCCAACCTCGAGCCTCGTAAGCTTCGAGGTGAAATCAGTCAGGGCATGATTCTCGCAGCCAGTGAGATGACCGGTGAGGGTGACGAGCGTGAAGTGCGGGTGCTTGCGGTCGACGGCACCGTTCCCCCGGGATCACGTGTCAGCTGATTCCGGTACGGAAGTCCATCGAGTTGTGGTGGAGGTGCGTCGGAGTCAGCCCGACGTGGTGTCGAGCTGAGNGGTGGCATCCGCGGTCTTCGCGTCGGTCTCGTCGGTCTCGNCCACTGGTGTGGTCCCGAGGTCATCTGCTTCGGCATTTTCCTGGGCCTCTCGGTCCACGAAACGGAAGTTGTGTCGGGCTCGCAAGGCCTTCAGCGAGTACGTCTCCAGAAGGTCTGCGGCGGTTTCCTCGGTCGCCATGATGCTGAAGAGACCTTCTGAACTCGCCAGCTCGCGCCAGGATTCCTGGGTCATCGGCTTCACCGAAGCGATCTGAACTCCCACCACCGCAAGGCTTTCCTTGTCCGCAATGAAGAAGATTCGCTCGGAGGCGGGGAGGTCTCCCGCGAGGACGGTGTAGTCGAGTTTTTCCGCTCGTTCGATGATCTCATTGACCACGGCGCTCGAGGTGTTGAGACCGAGAATCCTGGTGGGGGACTTGATTCCAAAGCGGAGGAACTGCGGGTTGGCTTCGGCGATGTTCGCCTGGAACTTCAGTTCGGTTCCATAGGTCTCTGCGATCGGCTGGAGTCCGGTCTTCTCGGCCTGGGCTTCCAGCTGGGGGATTTCGGAAACCAGCTTTTCGTATCGCTTGATGTTTCGGACATCCTGCTCAACTCGATCTCGTACGTCGGCGAGTTTCTCGGGTGCGTGTTCCGGATCTGAATTGGTGATTCGGAACAGATACAGGTTGCCATCAAGGTCCTTGAAGACGGGGCTCGAGATGCCTTGTTGGGCGGGGATGACATCGGCCTTGCCGAATTCTTCGGCCGACATCACGTATTCGGAGGCGCTGATGGCCCGAGTACCGAATTTCGAGGAACGGCTTCGTCCCAGTCCTTCGATCTCGTCGATTTCGCTTGCGGTCAGCAGGCCGTCTGAGCTTCCGACGGTGGGGGCGGCGTCGAGTCTGAATTCCTCGACCATTGCCGAGGCCAGTTCGGGGTAGTCGGCGCGCTGTTCGTTCCAGTTGTCGGGCAGGACGAATGCTCCACCCTCGCGGGCAATGCCTCGACGTGGGAGTTGGATCTGATCGTTGAGGAACTTCTCCATCTCCTGCATCCGGCTGTCGAGTTCATCTTCGGCCAGCACCTGACGGACCGTCTCCTCGTAGTCGGTGAAGTTCGGGGCTTCGCCACCAAGGGTGACGGCACCGAAGCGCGCGGGATCCTTCAGGAAGGCCTTGCGCATCTCGATCGGATCAAGTCCGGTGCCGGAGGTCAGTGACTCGGAGACGCTGTTGCGATCGACCACCAGCCAGTCCAGTTGTGCCCTGTCTTCAAACTTGTAGCCGAATCCGTAGTCCCCGCCTTGCGGAAGCTGGTCCTTGTAGGTTTCAAACTGGGTCTCAAGCTCGGCCGGGTCCAGGGCATCGACTGCATCCTGGTCGCTGTCGTCTTCTCGTGCATCGATGATGATCAGGTCGGCGTCCACGGCGAGGCCAAGCTTGGCGGCGGTGTTTCGCAGCCGGACGTCGGAAAAACGAGCCGCGGTCTGAAACTGTTGTGAGAGCCGACCGACGCCCTGGACCTTGGCCAGAGTCTGAAGCGCTCGCTGGGTGTTGAATCCCGAGGTGCCCTGCATGCGTGCGATCAAGGTGGTGGGGGAGACGACTCCATTGGACTGCTGGCTCATCGACTCCGCCATGCGTTCGCCGGAACCCGGGCCCCCGATCATGCCGGCCTGTTCGGCTTCGCGGCTCAGGAGGAACCAGTAGGCAGGATCCTTGTCGGCGCCGAGGGCATTGATGAACGGATTGCTGGCCAGCTCCAGGATGCGCAGTTCGCTCTGGATTTCCTGCAATTGCCCGGTGGTGACGCTTTCGCCGTCTCCAACCTTCGCCCAGTCGCCACCGGTCTGTGCCGCATACTGCGACAGACCCTGGATCGCCTGGGGAAGTAGAAAGCTGATCAGCAGAATCGTTCCGAAGACCGCGAGGATCCAGCCCTGGTATTGACGAAGGAACTTGAACATGACGACCTTCCGTGGGGAATGACCCTGATCGACTTATGCGATGGAGCCTGCGTCCTGGGGACTAACGGTAGAATTCGACGATCAGGTTCGTGTTGACATCGAACGGGATCTGGTCCGACGTCGGCTGNGCGACGACCTTCAGTTCCAANTCGGCAGGGTTCACCTCAAGCCAGCCGGGGACCATGTGTCCCGCCAGACTTTCCATGTTCTCGCGCGCGAGTTTGGTGGACGAATCCTTCGAACGGATGGTGATGACATCGCCCGGCTTCAGCTGATAGCTGGGGCGGTCGACCTTGCTGCCGTTGATCAGCAGGTGGCCATGAACCACGAACTGTCGCGCAGCCCAGATGGTCCGGGTGAACCCGGCACGCCGGATCACGTTGTCGAGTCGACATTCGAGCAGCTGCAGAAGGTTCTCGCCGGTGTTGCCTGGGCGACGGGTCGCCTCGGCCAGATAGCGGCGGAACTGCTTCTCCATCACGTTGTAGTGGTAGCGCAGCTTCTGCTTCTCATCCTTGCGGATGCCATAGTCCTTGACACGCCTTCCGCGGAAGCCGTGCATCCCGGGCGGGGAGAGCTGTCGCTTGGAGGTGTGCTTGGGGATGTCTGCAATCGGCACGCCGACGCGTCTGGAGAGCTTGACCTTGGGTCCCAGGTATCGGGCCATGAGGTTCCTTCCGAGGTTCTATGGAACGAAACAGTGCCTCCCAGAGGTGGGAAGTCGAGTCGAACATTGAACCACCAGAATGGCTCCACGTCAAGATTCAGGGAGGGGCGAGCTCCGGTCTTTGCCCCCGGTTCTGGGGCATGCCTGGGGGCTCAATGGGCGCTTGGGTTCAATGAGGGGCGATTGTCGACTCGTAGGCCCGACTTTCATCGTTTCGACGCCATTTCAGGTAGGCGGTATTCAGGACTCGCAAGCCTCCGGATGTGGGGTAGTTGCCGGTGAAGTACCAGTCTCCGGTGAAGTCGGGCATCGCGGCCCGAAGTCCCTCGACCGTCTGGTAGATGACCGAAATCTCGCCCTCCCAGTCCAAGTGGTCGGATCGGATCAGCTGCGCGATCTTCTCCGAAATCTGCTCGTGCGTGAACGGTTCGTAGATTCGAGCCACGTGGTTGACGAGTTCGGCGTTGGGAAGTTGGATCTGCTGAAGACAGGCTTCTTCTACTTCCAACAGGAGTGGCTCCTGACCTCCTTCGCGCAACAGTTGCACTGCGGCTTCAAAGGCGATGAAGCGTCCAAGCTGGCTCATGTCGATGCCGTAGCAGTCGGGATACATGATGGGGGGGGCACTGGAGGCGATGACGATCTTGCGGGGTTTCAACCGCGAGAGCATGGTGATGATCGATTCGCGCAGGGTGGTACCGCGAACGATCGAGTCATCGATCACCACCAGAGTGTCCTGGTCGGAGGCGATCCCCCGAGTCAGGTCGTACACGTGGCCCACCAGATTCTTGCGGGCCGCATCGTGGGTGATGAACGTGCGCAGTCGCTGGTCCTTCTGCGCGATCTTTTCCGCCCGGGGGATGCGCTGCAGTGCGCGTTGGATACTGGCTCGATCGGCGGTGCCGCGCTCGACCAGGTTCACGATCTCATCCACGTTTCGTGCTGTGGTGTGTTCGCTGAGGCCTTCGAGCATGCCCAGATAGGCGGTTTCCGCGGTGTTGGGGATGAAACCGAAGACGGAATGATCGAGATCCTGCCCGATTTCATCGAGTATGCGTGGCACCAGGTTGCGCCCGAGGTTCTTTCGCTCCTGGTAGATGTCCTGGTCGTTGCCACGGCTGAAGTAGATGCGTTCGAAGGTGCACCGTCTCGGCGGAAGAGGATCGATGTAGGGAGCGATTTCGTAGTCGCCATCCCGCTTGACCAGCAGTGCGTGGCCTGGGGGCAGCTCCTGTACCTCACTGGGATCGACGTTGAATGCCGTACAGAGTGCAGGGCGTTCGCTTGCCACCGCGATCACTTCGGAGTCCACATGGAGAAACGCCGGTCGAATTCCCGCGGGATCCCGGCAAGTGAACAGGTCTCCATTGCCCAAGAGTCCGCCCAGCACCCAGCCTCCGTCGAAATCGGCGGTGGCCTTGCGCAACACCCTCTGGAGGTCGAGCTGTCGCGAGACTTCGCTGGCCAGCTCCCGGCCTCTGAGGTTTGCGAAGGATCCCTCGCCCATGGTGCTCGAAAGCATGTCGTGCTCACGATCGATCATGTAGCCGATGCGTTCCATCACCGCCTGGGTGTCTGAGTCGCCGACCACGTGGAGTCCGTACTCGATCAGTCGTTCATGGAGTTCGGTTGCGTTGGTCAGATTGAAGTTGCCTGCCAGTGCAAGGTTTCGGCTGGCGACGTTGTTTCGTCGCACCAGCGGATGGCAGGCGTCGGTGGTCTGACCTCCGTGGGTGCCGTAGCGCAGATGTCCGATCATCGCCTCGCCGAGCATCGGGACCAGGCGCTTGAGGGACTCGTCGTCGAGGTCCCTCAGCTGGCTCTTGCTGAGTGCTCTCGCCGGGGCCATCGCACGGTCGAACAGACGTTCAATCGGATTCGTCTTCGCGGATCGAAGTCGTTCCATGAATCGATCCCCGGGCGGCATGTCGAACTTGACGGTTCCGATCCCGGCTCCGTCCTGTCCCCGGTTGTGCTGCTTCTCCATGAGAAGAAACAGGCGATGCAGTCCCCAGAAGGGATCCTCGTAGTGCTCGCGATACCAGGAGAGGTTTTTCCTCAACCTGACCATCGCAAGTCCGCATTCGTGAAGGATTCGGTCACTCATCTGAAGTGTTGAGAATATCGAGTTCCAGACGTCTGGTGGCCAAATGTCAGGCAAAGAGTCCGAGTTGCACCGGCTTGGTGGAGACCGGTCCCAGTTCCACTCGATCACCCACCCGATTCGGCCAACTGATCTGCATCTTTGCCGACAATTCAGGGGCATTTCGGTCCCAGAATCGCCGAAGCCGGTCCCGGCAGTTGCACTGTTGTGAGAGGTGCAGAAGAACGATGGCGCTCAGGGGGCGGGATCCGTTCGAGCGATCTGCCAGCGCCTGCACCGCTTCCAGGCATTGCTGGTTTGACAGGTGGCCCCGTCCGCCCATGATCCGATCGATCAGGTACGGGGATCGGCCGGATTCGCGCTGCATCGTTGGGTCGTAGTTGGATTCGATACCGAGCGCATCAATGTCCGCGAGATGCTCGAGCAGGTCCTGGTCGACCGCCCCGAGGTCGGTTGCCCACCCCAGAATGCTCCCCGCGCAGCTGATTTTGAACGCCGCGCTCCCGGTCTGGTCGTGGGGAGTTCGAATGGGTTCAAAGCCAACGCCGGCAACGGGCTCGAATCGCTCCTCGAACGGCCGCAGAAGATCTCCCGGCACTCCCTTGCGTTCGGCCTCGGCGAGGTGCGCTCGGGGTACGTGGACCGGCGTTCGCAGGCGCTGCAGGGTACGGGTCCAGCTGGAGCGGATGTGGTCGGAATCCGCATGGGTCAGCACGATGGCGTCGATCGGAGTGCCTTCGAGACCGAGCTCGCTCATTCGCTTGGCCACGGTTCTTGGACCCAGGCCGGCATCCAGCAGCAGGTGGTGGTGGGCCGCCTCGGTCTTGCACGACAACAGGGTGGCATTGCCACTGCTCGAGGAACCCAGAACTTGAAAGGCGATCGACAACGGCGCTTCCTTGCGCGGGGGACCTGCGACAGCTTAGGTGGTGCTGCGCACGTCGTACCCGGTTCGTGATCGTTTCTGAAAGGCGGTGCAGATCGGTCGTTCCGATCGATCGAGGAATTCGGTGATTCGATGGAGCACGTGGTCGCTGCTTTCCTCGGCCCGATGACGGATTTCTTCGATGGCGCTGGGAATCGAGAGTCCGCGTCGATTGATGGTCTTGAAGACCCAGCGAACGTTCGCGATCTCATCCGCGGTCAGGCCCTGGCGGCGCATACCGACCAGGTTGACGCTGGCGGCGACGTTGTAGGCGGTGACTACGAACCAGGGCAGCACGTCACGGGTGGTGGCGCATCCGCCGGCCAGCATCGAACCATGACCCAGTCGAACGTACTGATGGATGCAGGTTCCTCCACCGATGGTGACTTCATCCTCGACGATGGTGTGTCCCGCAAGCTGGACGGAGTTGGCGAGCGTGACGTTGTTTCCAACCTGGACATCGTGTCCCGCGTGCGCTTGGGCCATGATGTAGTTGTTGTCGCCGATGGTGGTCGGACCGTTGTCGGTGAGTGCGCGATTGATGGTCACGTGCTCGCGGATGACGTTGTCCTTGCCGATCAGGACCCCGGGCCCTGAATGTTCCGTACCTACGGATCGTGATTGCGGGGCAAACCCGATCGTGGTGTAGGGATAGATGGTGTTGCCGGAGCTGATCCGGGTGAGGCCGGTGATCCAGCAGTCCCCGAGGAGTCGGGTCCCTTGACCGATTGTGATCGGCCCTGACAGAGTGCAGCGGGGGCCAACCACGACGTCCTCTGCAAGTTCGACCTGGTCATCAACAATGGCTGTGGGGTGGATCTCTGGCACGCCTACAGTGTACCTGCCTTGCCCACCTGATTGCCACAATCCCCGTCTGGAATCTGTCCCCACGCTACTCTGGACGCATGAGTCGCTCCCCTTCCCACCGCCCCACCCCGGTTTTCGAGGATCTCGGCCGGATCGGCTATGAGGAGGCCCTGGCCGTTCAGAGGGCCCGTCATGCTGAGGTTGTGGCGTCTCGCGGCGACTCGGTATCCGACGCATCGGGGGGGGTCATCCTCTTGCTGGAGCACGATCCACCCGTAATCACCGTGACTCGTCGAGTTGGCGCCCGAAAGCATCTGCTGGCCACCCCCGAGTCCCTCGCCTCCCGTGGAGTCCAAGTGGTCGAAACCGACCGGGGTGGTGACATCACCTACCACGGTCCCGGTCAACTGGTGGCCTATCCGATTCTCGACCTGAATCTTCTGGGGCTGCGTATTCATCCCTACATGCGCCTGCTCGAAGAAGTGGTGATCAGGACCCTCGCCGAGTTCGGTATTCCGGCGGGGCGGGATCCCGAAGCGACCGGCGTCTGGGTCGATCCCATGAAGCCGACCTCACGCAAGATCGCCGCACTGGGAGTCCGCTTGAGCCGGTGGTGCTCGATGCACGGACTCGCGCTCAACGTGGAACCCGACCTCGAGCATTTCGGGTTGATCGTCCCCTGTGGCCTGCATGACCGTTCCGTGACCAGCCTGAAGGCCGAGCTCGGTGAAAACTGTCCTTCCCTCGAGGAGGTCAAGGTGGTGGTACGTCGGGAATTTGAACGGCAGATCGAGTCGGCTATTCGAGATCGAGCTCGTCCAGGACGTGCTGAGTGATGTCCACGGCGTCGGGGTACTTGAGGAACGTCCGCAGCTGGATCTGCAGCATCGCCTGCTCGGAACTCTGGGTTCCAAAGGGTTCCAAAGTGGGAATGAACCGGTAGACGAAATCGATCGAGCGCTGGTCGGCGACGATTTCCATCGCTTCGATCAGTTCCCGGTAGCTGCGTTCGAGTTGCTCCGCTTCCAGCATGGTGATCCGGCCTCGGGAGACCTGGGTGAACTGCTGGTACTCCTGCATCAGCGCCTGCATCCGACCTTGTGCCTCGGGGAAGGCGGGGTCCTCTTCGCCGATGTCTCCGTATTCCCCCTGGATCCCCTGGGCGCGCTCGTTGAATTCAGCCTCGATCTCCTTGAGTTCGGTCTCCATCTCCTCGCGTTCGACCGAGTAGTCCTCGGTCTGGAGGAGCTTCTTGATGATGCGGTCGATGTGCACCGCACCGATGCTCCACGACCGGGCGGTCGGTTCGTCGCCCCAGGCGATCCGGCCTTCGGTGTTGCGCACCATCAAGCTCGGGTCACCGGTGAGTTCCAGTGATTCGGCGGGTCCCAGGGTCTCGAAGGACCGGCTCATCGAATCGGCAATACTGGGGGAAGTGGTGGGCCGAAGAATCGCAACGGCGGCGACCACGAGGGCCACAATCACGAGGGTTCTGTCTATCACGCGCATGGTGGGTGTCTCCTTGATCTGGTTCGTAGGCTGGGGGGTGTGCTTATTCCTGCTCGAGCACTGCCATGAAGGCTTCCTGGGGGATGTTGACGCTTCCAATCGTCTTCATCCGCTGCTTGCCCGCCTTCTGCTTCTCGAGCAGCTTGCGCTTGCGGGTGATATCACCCCCGTAGCACTTGGCGGTCACGTTCTTGCGAAGGGCCTTCACCGATTCACGAGCGATGATCTTGCCACCGATCGCGGCTTGAAGGGCGATCTCGAACTGGTGCCGATCGATCTGCTTTCGCAGCTTCTTCAGAATCGCCCGGCTGCGGACTTCCGCAGTCAAGCGATGGCAGATCAGGCTGAGCGCCTCGACCGGCTCACCGTTGACCATGATCGAGACCTTCACGAGATTGTCCCGCCGATAGCCGGTGATCTCGTAGTCCATGGTTCCGTAGCCGCGGGTGATCGACTTCAACTTGTCGTAAAAGTCGTAGATGATCTCCGCGAGGGGAAGTTCAAAGTCGAGGATCTGACGGGTCTCGCTCAGGAACTGCTGGCCCTTGAAGATGCCGCGTCGCCCGTCACAGAGTTTCATCAGGTCGCCGATGTTCTCGTTGGGGCAGATCATCTCGAGTTTCACGATCGGTTCACGAATACCTTCGATCTTGCTGGGGTCGGGGAGATCGGCGGGATTCTGGATCTCGACGCTTGAACCGTCGCGCATGTCGATCATGTAGGAGACGGTGGGTGCGGTCTGCACGATCTCCACGTTGCCTTCACGCTCCAGCCGTTCCTGGATGATGTCCATGTGCAGGAGGCCGAGAAAACCACAGCGGAAACCGAAGCCGAGTGCTTCTGAGTGCTGGGCTTCGTAGGTGAAACTCGCGTCATTGATGTGCAGCCGCTCCATCGCTTCGCGGAGTGTCTCGAAGTCGCTCTTCTTGCCGCCGGCACCCGAGCTCGAAGGGTAGAAGTCGCAGAAGACCATCTGGTTGGGTTCCTCGTAGCCGGGAAGCGCCTCCGGAGCCGGATCGTTCTGCATGGTCACGGTGTCGCCCACCCGGACATCGCCGAGGGTCTTGATCGACGCCACCATCCAGCCGGCCTCATTGGTCTCGAGGGTCTTCACCTGCACTGGAAAGGGCGTGTTCTTTCCGAGGTCGGTCACGGTCCAGTGGCGGCCGGTTCCCATCATCAGGATCTTCTGACCCAGTTCGAGCTTGCCGTCGAAGACTCGGGTCGAGACCACCACCCCCCGGTAGTCGTCGTAATGACTGTCGAAGATGAGTGCGCGCAACTTGTCGGTCTTGGGCTCCGGTGGATCCGGGAAGCGTTCGCAGATCGCGTCGAGCAGTTCCTTGATGCCCTCGCCGGTCTTCGCCGAGACCAGGATGCAGTCTTCCGCGGGCAGGCCGAAGACCTGCTCGATCTCCATCGCGACCCGATCGGGATCC
>NHEC01000102.1 GCA_002171655.1 Planctomycetes bacterium TMED75 | reverse complement strand
GTGGGACTGCTCTGGGTGCTTGCGCCCTTCGATGTCTGGGCGATTGTCGGCGCCCTGTTGGTGGCGGTGATCTGGGTATCGACCGTCATCATTCAGGTCCCCTGCCACGGCAGGCTCGCAGCCGGATTCGACCGAACGATCCACCGAAGACTGGTCGATTCCAACTGGATCCGAACGATCGCCTGGACCCTTCGAGGAGCGGTCGCGGTGGTCATGGCGACCCTCTGGTTCTGATCCGTCCGACCGGAGTCGCACTCAGGGAACTTCGGGACGAGGCTGCTGCGAATTCCTGATGCGAGTGGACTCGAGTTCATCCAGCGCCCGCAGATACAGAGTGCCGCCATCACCATCGTGAAGCCTGAGTCGCTCAACAATGGTTTCATGAACGGTGACCGCTTCAGGAAAGCGGGATCGATAGGCGAGAATGCTTGCATGCGAACGAAGTGCATCGATGGTATCGGGATGCGCCGGCCCGAGAAATTCGGTCATCAGATCGATCACTTCTTCGTGAAGAACATGAGAGCTGTCGAAATCACCTGCATGTGCGGTCATGGAAGCGACGTTGTACATGTTGGTCAGGGTGTGGTGGTGGTCGGTGCCGAGCACTTCCTTGCGCAAATCGGCTGCCTTGGTCGACAACTGAAGGCCCTCGGCCTGATCGCCGGAATCGAAGGTCACCTGGCCAAGGTTGTCCAGGGAGAGAAGTGTCGCGGGGTGACGCGCACCAAGCGTCCGAAGGCGAATGGTGTATACCTCGTCAAATGCGGCTTTCGCCGCCTCCGCATCGCCAGCGGACTCCATGAATGCGGCGAGGTTGTTTGCGGCAACCAGCGTGTCCGGATGTTCGGGCCCATTGACCTCTCGAGAAAGACCAAGCGCTTCCTGGTACAGCGGTTCGGCCTCGTCGGGAAGACCCATCTGATCAAGCAGGAAGGCATGGTTGCCGATGGCAGTGAGCGTTTCAACATGCGAATCGCCCAGACGCTGACGGCTCTGCACCAGATTTTCCCTGGAGCGCCGACTGGCTGCCTCAAGATCTCCCAGTCCATGCAGAACAGCGACGATCGTATTGACGGCAGCAACCCGACGCGGACTTGAGGCAGGAAGATGTTCGTCGTAGAGCTCAAGCGCCCGTTCGAGATGGTCCATGGCTCGCGCGGGATCCGACAGTGACAGATAGGTGCTGCCGATGATCTCCTGGACTTCGGCCTCCACCAGAGGCATCGATTGGAACTGCTCATCGATGACGTCAGCGGCAGTGACAAGAACCTGCCTCATCAATGCATCATCCATTCCTTGCGCGATCGCAGGATCCACTGATGCAAGCATGTGAATCAGAAAATCCTTCGTGGCGCGAACCCGAGAGGCCTCGAGTGCCGCCTCTTCGGCCCGCTGGTCCGCCAACTTGGCCTGCTCTGCGGCACGGTAGGCGAAGAGGCTGGTACCGATCACGCCGAGCATGAGCGTCGAGATCAGAAGCAGGATCGCGATGGCGGGCCCCTTGTTTCGCGCAAGTACCTTTCGCAGGCGATAGCGCACCGAGACCGGGCCGGCCATCAACGGAGCGCCGGAGAGATACCTCCTGACATCTTCGGCAAGCGCCTCGGCGGATCCGTAACGCTCTTCACGTTCCTTGCGCAACGCCTTGAGCGGAATCCATTCCAATTCCTTTCGCAATGTCTGTTGCAAGTCGACGATCTTGGTCTGTCGCAATTCAGCGATTCGAGAGGTGCGTCCCCCCACCTCGGTCGTGAGCTTGGTACTCGGTTTGGGCGGGTCCTCCTCGCGGATGATTCGTTGAATCTCCGCATAACCCGCCTTACGAAGCATCGCCGGATCAAAGGGCAGCTGACCCGAAAGCAGTTCGTAAAGCACGACTCCCAGTGCGTACACGTCGGTTCGCGTGTCGATGTCGCCCGGACTCATCTCCGCCTGCTCCGGAGACATGTACTCCGGAGTCCCGATCAATTCACCCTGCGCGGTGAATACCGTCTTCTGGGTCAGCGACTGCGAGGTCGCCTTTGCAATTCCGAAATCGATCACTTTGGGACAGGGTTCGTCACGACTTTCGATCGTCACCAGTATGTTTCCCGGCTTGATGTCGCGGTGGATGACACCCTTCTGATGCGCGTGCTGAATCGCATCGCAGACCCCGGCAAAGAGCGTGAGACGCGAACGCGTATCCAACTTGTGCCGGTCGCAGTAAGCCGTGATCGGTTCACCCTTGACGTATTCCATGGCGAAATACGGACGACCCTCTGGTGTGGATCCCGCTTCGAAGACCTTCGCAATGCCGGGAAAATCCATCATTCCCAGGGCCTGGCGCTCCGCCTCGAAGCGAGCGATCACCGCCTTGGTGTCCATCCCCGGCTTGATGACCTTCAGCGCGACGCGACGGGTGACCGGTTCGGTTTGCTCCGCGAGGTAGACGATCCCGAAACCGCCCTCACCGATCATCTGAATGATCTTGAACGAACCGATCGTGTCACCGGCACCCATGGTCAATCCGGGAGGCGTGGATCCGACTCGATCCTCTGCGGGCAGATCGATGGTGGGCTCGGGATCCATCCCGGATTAACCGGACTTGTCATCAGACGTGGCCATGATTGAATGGTACCGGGTCCGGATGACCACGCACCACGGAATGAATGAGTTGAGGGGCAAGCGGGGCCCATTTCCCGATCACTGCCAGGAGCGGGCAACGCCAACACGCCCGCAGCGGATGGCCGTGCGAGCGTGCCAGCCTGCAGGTGGTGGTTCGTCAGGAGGTCGAATTGCCACCGCCGTCGATCCAGCTTTCCTCGGGGTACAAGTGCATGTCCTCGAACCAGCAATCGGAGAAGACCAGCTCGTCGTGGGACGCCGTGTGTTCGCGGATGTTCCAGAGGGTCACGGTGTTGCGCTCGAAGTTCGAACCCTCGACGCGGAGCGCAAGGCCCAACTCACCTCGGATCGGCAGCAGTCGCCCTTCGATCACCGGCCACCCAAGCCGGTAGTCCCAGGATCGATCATCGATCGGATCCATGACGGGGTTCTCGAGCAGCAGTGCGATGTGGTTGCCCACGAAGCTGCAGTAGGCGAGATCGAACTCCTGCTCCGCCGGACTCACTCCCTGGTCGACGTGCATCGCGACGTTGCAGTTTCGAAACACCGTGTCCGCGATCTCGCCACCGCGACACTCGACGAGCGACAGGCCGGCATCCGCGTAGCGCCTGAAAACGACCTCCTGCATGTGGACCGTGGAGTGTTCGGCAAGCAGACCGATGCCCGAGACATCGCCCCCGTCACCGATCGACTGGAGGCTGCTGAAGATGCAGTCCTCGATCGACAGGTGTGCCTCGGAACACTGAACACCGATTCTTCGCGCGTCAGGATCGAGTGAGCCACGAGTGCGGAGCTTGACTCCCTGCAGGGATATCACCCCACCCTGAATGTCGATTCCGACATCGATGGAAGAAGCATTGATGGTGGTCTTCTCGGCACCTTCCACTCCCTTGAGAATCAGGAGACCACCCACCGGCATTTCAAGGGTCTCGACCAGTCCGTAGGTGCCGGGCGCCATTCGGATCGTCACCTTGGAAAGCATCCACGGGGTCAGCGCCTGATAGTCGGCGGCAGAGGCAACCGCCTCCGAAAGGGTGGAGAAATCGGCATTCGGCATGTCCTGGCCATCATCATCCACGGTGATCACGTAGTCGGCGGAGGACACCGTGGTAGCGGTGCAGAGCAACAAAGCGGAAAGAACGGTTGAACGGGTGATGTGTCGCATGAATGGCTCCTGAAAAGGTCCTGGCAAGGCGAAATGCCGTGCTTCAGGGGCCTATAGACGGCTTGGTGAGTCTCCAGACAGTTTGACTCTCTTTTTTCCCAAACTCGAGAACCCGCGCTCGGCAACCCCAGCCACGTGCTCGGTGAGAGCCTAGGGGGACCGATCGTTCGACACGGTGGCCAGGACCTCTTCGGGGATGCACAGTCCCACTTGCACGGTTCCCGAAAGGAAGCGGGTGTATTCACCGATGGTGATTCCGACCAGGATCGGTTCGCCGTCAACCAGAGCGAAGATCGGACCACCGGACATTCCGGACGTGAGCGGATCCCCACCGAGCAATCGGTAGCGGATGATGCCATCCGAAGTGCACTCCGTCACTTCTCCGTAGCCAAGACGAAACGTCGCACCCCGGCGGATTGAATCAAGCTCCGGGGTGGGCGGCAGGAAATGCCCCCCCGCCAGCACGGTATCACCGGGACGCAGCGTGACGAAGGAAGTCGTATTCAAGCCGAGTACTCCACCAGCCACGCCCTCGCCCACCACGGAATTCGGCACGCGAACCAGACACCAGTCTCGGGTGGATCGTTCGAGGAACTGCTCGATCGATTCCATGTCGTCGTCGCAGGGGATCTCCCCGGATCCGCTTGCCAGAGGATCGGCGGAAAAGACACCAGACCGGTGGTTCCAGAGCGGGCTGCCCTTGATGAGGGAACCAGTCGAGTGGCGAGTGGTGAGTACCAACCGATCGCTCACCGCAGTCGCGGAGCTGTAAGTCGAGTGTTCCGGCACCCCCAGGAGGATCGCAGAATCACGAACCCGACTGACAGTGGCTGGCGAGCGGGGATCAACCCCGCTCGCACAGCCAGTTTCCATCAGTGCCGGGAGCAGAAGCAACACTCCTGCTGCTGCGCTGCCCAGGCTCCGTCGAAAAGATGTGAGCAATTCAGTGGTCATGATGATCAATCGACCCAGATCGAGTCCACCACCGTATCGTTCACGTAGACGTTGTAGAGCGGAAGCAGCCCCTCACGCTCGATGGTGTAGGTCCGGCCGTTACGAGCCTCGAATTCAACCAGGTCGATCCCGAACGAGGCGATGTGGTTGACCACGGCCTGGGTGTTGCCCTTGAGTGAGACCGAATAGGAAAGGGTTCCGCTTCCGGACCCAGGTGCCGAATCGTTGAGGAAGACCGGCATCGGGTTGTTTGAAGTTGGATTGATGGAGACCGACAACCGGAGGCCGGGAGCCTGAACGGCAAGCGGCGAAAGATTGACGTTTGTGGCGAACGCTAGATTCATCATGTCATTCCGACCGTCGTATTTGATCGTGGCATTGGTGAAGGCCACTTCATTACCACCGTTGATGGTGCTTTCACGGAGTCGGGGGGTGACCCTTTCAAAGTTACGTGCATCACAGTTGAGATCGACCCAGGTTTCACTCATTGGATCGTCACAATCCGCCCGGTAGACACAGTAGACGAAACCGGACCCCGCATCGCTGGCCTGGTAGCACATGGTCATGCCGTCTGGAAGATCATCGGTGGATTCACCCTGGTACTCCCACCAGACCTCCCCAAAACCAGGGGCGGCGAGCTTGCCACCACCTGTGTGCTTGATCGAGTCACATCCCAGTGGAAGTGCGGTGAGCGCCAGCAGTGAGGTGGACGCAACGATATTGGTAAACATCTTGATGTTCATGGCGGTTTCCTGTTCATATATAAAGCCGTTGGAAGAGCACGGATCACGGAGATCACGTACACACACTGTCAATGAGAGAAATCCGACCGAGTTAGTACATATCAATAAACAAAAAGTCGTAAATAAACCATCTCCGTAGTAATGGCAGACCAAACCCCCATGACCCACAACCAAGCAACAACCGGCGTTCAAACCCGCAATTGGATAAGCTGAAACTCGCAATCACTATGCCACAGGAGACGTAATCCGGTCACCGCGTGCAGGAGTCAAGAACGATGAGCAAAGATGAAGTCAACATTCAGTCCGTCCTCGAGGAAGACCGAGTCTTCGACCCACCTGCAGACTTCGGTTCGCACATTGGTGGCGCGATCATCTCCTCGATGGAGGAGTATCAGGCGCTCTGGACCCGATCGGTCGAGGACCCGGAGGGGTACTGGGACGAGGTCGCTCGGGAATTCGACTGGTCGACTCCCTACTCGAAGGTGCTTGAATGGGACTGCCCCGATGCGAAGTGGTTCATCGGAGGGCAGACCAACATCACCGACAACTGCGTCGACCGTCAGGTTCGAAACGGACACGGTGATGAGGTTGCGATCATCTGGGAGGGCGAGCCCGTCGGGGACGGAGGCCCCGAAGTGATCAAGCTGACCTATGCGGACCTGCAGCGCGAAACCGCGAAGTTCGGAAACGTCCTCAAGTCCCTCGGGGTCACCAAGGGCGACGTGGTCACGATCTACATGGGGATGGTGCCGGAAGTTGCCATCGCAATGCTGGCGTGTGCTCGAATCGGTGCCGCCCATTCGGTGATCTTCGGAGGCTTCAGTGCTTCGGCGATCGTCGACCGGGTCAATGATGCCGACTCGAAGGTCATCCTGACCTGCGACGGCTCATGGCGCCGCGGCTCGGTGGTGCCCTTGAAGGCCAACGTCGACGAAGCCTGCAACTCACTACCGGGGGTCGAGAGCGTGGTGTTCCTGCGGCGCTGCGGCAACGAAGTCGAGGCACACGAACCACGAGACAAGGACTGGATCGATCTCGTTGAAGCGGCGGATTCTGACTGTCCCTGCGTACCAATGGACTCCGAGGACCTGCTGTTTCTCCTCTACACCTCCGGTTCCACCGGCAAGCCGAAGGGCATCGTCCACACCACCGGTGGGTACATGGTCTACACCGCACACTCCGCCCGGAACACCTTCAACCTGCAACCCGGTCACGACCAGGTCTACTGGTGCACCGCAGACGTCGGCTGGATCACCGGTCACAGCTACATCGTCTACGGCTGCCTGCCCAACCGGGTGCCCACCCTGATGTACGAGGGTGCCCCGAACTTCCCGGCCGAAGACCGCTTCTGGGACATCTGCGAACGACATCAGGTCACGCAGTTCTACACCGCCCCCACTGCCATCCGCGCATTCATGAAGTGGGGCGACGAGCACGTCAAACGACACGACCTCTCCAAACTGAAGGTACTCGGCACCGTCGGGGAACCGATCAACCCCGAAGCATGGATGTGGTACCACCGCCTGGTCGGTGGCGAACGATGCCCGATCGTCGACACCTGGTGGCAGACGGAGACCGGAGGGCACATGATCACTCCCCAACCGGCGGCGACGCCGACCGTTCCCGGGTCGTGCACACTCCCGGCGATGGGAATCGATGCCGCGATCGTCGATGAGGACGGAAACGAACTGCCCAACGGCACGGGCGGCCTGCTCGTGATCCGAAAACCCTGGCCTTCGATGCTGCGGGGAATCTACGGAGATCGCGAGCGCTACCTCGAGACCTACTGGTCACGGGTCGAGGGAATGTACACCGCCGGAGATGGCGCACGTCGTGACGAGCGAGGCTATTTCTGGATCATGGGCCGCATCGACGACGTGATCAACGTCTCCGGACATCGACTCGGCACGATGGAAGTGGAAAGCGCTCTGGTCTCCCACGAGTCGGTGGTCGAGGCCGCCGTGGTCGGCATGCCGCACGAAATAAAGGGGACCGGCATCGCCGCCTTTGTCACCTTGGGCGCTGGAGTCGAAGAAAGCGACCAATTGATCCAGGCACTTCGGGACCACGTCGCCAAGGAGATCGGGGCGATCGCAAAGCCGGACCTGATCCGGTTCACCCACACCCTGCCGAAGACACGATCGGGCAAGATCATGCGCCGCCTGCTTCGAGACATCGCCGCCGGCAAGGACTCCAACCAGGACACCACCACTCTGGAAGATGCCTCCATCCTGGCCAAGCTGCGTGGCCAGGATGAAGGACACTCCGACTGACTGAATGATCAGGCCCGACGCCTTCTCAGAAAGAAGCCACCGGTGATCAGGAATGCACCAGCAGGCGCTGGGATGGAAAACAGCTCCAGGTCGTCCACGATGAAATTTGTTCCGTCATATTCGAAGCCCGCACTGACTCCGCCGTAGGTCTCGAAGGTGACCGCATAGACGTCCAACACATCCAATTCCAGGTAGAGCGCCTCGGTTCCAATCGTGAAGACCTCGTCATAGACCGCGATGTTGTCATAATTCCTGAATCCGCGCACTCGAAGTTGAACATCCTCTCGCCAACCGGCGGTGAAGAAACCCCCGAACAAGTCGAAACGATCTGTACTCCGAGTGATGTAGGAGGGCATGGACCAAAGCTGATAAGCAGCCTGTTCGCCGGAAGTCGCACCGTTTGAATAACCCGAGTAACCCAAATCCTGTTCAGCGATCGAACGGTCGTATACCCCCAAATTTCCGAAGTAGTAACCGTCGTAGTTGCCCAGGACGTATGGATTCGGGATTTCCCCCCCACCTTGCAGATCCACTGCTTCGAAATCGATTTCAACCAACTCGGCTTGTGCGCCATTCACGCCCGACAGCCAAAAAACCGAGAACACAACCATCACCCTGAGGGCGTTGCGAAAACCATACATTTTCAAATCTCCTTTTCCCTATAGTTAAGTACCCGTTCCACGGGGTACTACTCCCTTTGATTGTCCGTGAAGAGCACTTCAGGACAACAATTCAGCCTTGCTGAGCAGGCGAGCGTAGTGAGTCAAGGAAGGCGCAGGGGAGAAAAAATGGCCGAGAGCGGTATTAAAATCCGCATCTCAATTCAAAGAAGTGGTTTGAAAATCACTTTCGGACGTACGGACGCCGTCAGCGATTTCGCATGAAGTCGGCCACGTGGGCGAAGCGACCGTCGAGAAACGCCCGGAGCTCACCTTTGATCGCTTGCTCATCCAGAGCGATGGCCATGCAGGCCAGCCATTGATCACGCTCGACCTCACCGATGGCGAAGGGGGCATGCCGCATGCGCAATCGAGGATGCCCGTGCTTTTCTACGTAGAGCTGGGGACCGCCAAGCCATCCGCAGAGAAAGAGGGAGAGTTTCTCTCGACTGTCGGCAAGATCCGGCGGATGCAGATCACGGATGATCTTGAACGATTCATCCTGATCCATGTGTTCGTAGAAGCAATCAACCAGTGCACGCACGGGCTGTTCACCCCCGATCGCCTGAAAAGGAGTGTGCTGAGCGTCGAAGCTCATGATTCATCCGCCTCAAGGGTGGCCGGCGTCGGAGGTGAGACTCCAGAGTCCTTCGCGAGTACGGCAAGAACGACTCCCAGCACGATGAACCCGAGTCCGAGTATCCGCAGCACGGAGGGTGTTCGCTGAACGTAGCCCACCAGACCGAAACCATCGACCAGGAGCGAACCGGAGACTTGCCCGGCCACGAAGAAGGCGATCAGCAAGCCGGCTCCGAGTACCGGCGCAGAACTCAACTGCACCACCACGATCGAAGCACCGATCACTCCCGCCAGATACGCCCACCAGGGGGCCTCCTTCATGGCCGACAGCGAAGGCAGACCCCGAAAGAGAACGAGCAGGACCAGCAGCATGATGAGCAAATTCACAAACCCATTGATGAACCCCGCCTGAAAGCGGTCACCGAGAATCTGGTTCATCCGAGCGTTCATGCCGGCCTGAAACGGCTGGCACATGCCCACAAGAAAAACGAGCAGCATGAGGGTGTATTTCATGCAGACAGGGTAGCGTTCTCCGATCGCGGAGACCCACTCAGATGGTGAAGTACTTTGCTTCCGGATGGTGCACGATCAGCGCGCTGGTGGACTGCTCGGGATCGATCTGCCAGTTCTCGGTCAGTCGACACCCTATTCGGGCCGGATCCAGAAGCCGGAAGAGCTTCTCCTGATCGCTCATCTCCGGACACGCGGGATAGCCGAAGGAATACCGACTTCCACGATATTTCTGAGTGAAGAGATCCCGGATTCGGGGCGAGTCATTCCCGCCAATTCCAAGTTCGGCGCGCATCCGCTTGTGCCACAACTCGGCCAACCCCTCAGCACACTCCACGCCGAATCCGTGCACGAAGAGGTATTCCTGGTATTCATCCGCCTCGAAGAGACGACGGGCCTCTTCGCTCATTCGCGGGCCCATGGTCACGCAGTGAAAGCCGATGACGTCCCGTTCACCGGAATCAACCGATCTGAAGAAATCACTGATGCATCGACGAGCACGTTTGGTCTGACGCGGGAAGCTGAACCGCTCGAGCTCACGTTCCGGATCGTCCGGATTCCAGATCACGAGATCGTCGCCCTGGGACTGGCATTCATACCAGCCGTAGACGACCGAGGGCTGGATCAATTCGGATTCGGCAAGCGTCGTGGCCAGACGGTCGAAGACCGGACGGGCCTTCTCATCGAGCATCGCTTCGTAGTCCGGCTTGCTGGTGGACCCTCGACGGAACCCCCACTGCCCGCGAAACAGCGCCGTTTCATTGATGTACGGCAGGATTTCGCGCAAAGGCACCGACTCGACCAACCGAGAGCCGAGAAAAGGCGCGGCAGGAACCGCAAGCGTCTGATCCAGGGGAGCGACGACGGGTGGTTCGACCGCCATCACTTCACCGGAGCGGGTTCGGGCGCGGGAATCAGACACTCGCTTCTCGACCGAAGCACGCTTCTCCAGTCGAGCGTCGATTTCCGAATCGAGTTCGGACACCCCGCCCTGAGTGAACAGGTCACAGACTCGAAGTCCCTCGAAAGCGTCCTTGCCGTAGAAGAGCTTCCCTTGATAGATCGATCGAAGGTGGCTCTCGCAGTAGAACCGACTGAGTGCCGCACCTCCAAGAATCACCGGCGGCTTCTCCTCGAGCTGATTCATCTCCTCCAGGTTGTCGCCCATCACCATCACGCTCTTGACCAGAAGTCCGGACATGCCGATCAGATCCGCACCGGTCTCCTTCCAGGCCTTGATGATCTCGGAAATGGGTTGCTTGATCCCGATGTTGTGAACCGTCCAACCGTTGTTGGTGAGGATGATGTCCACCAGATTCTTCCCGATGTCGTGCACATCACCCTTGACGGTGGCCAGCACGATCGAGCCCCGGGTCTCCCCTTCGACACGATCCATGTGCGGCTCAAGGTGTCCGACCGCACGTTTCATCACCTGGGCGGACTGGAGCACGAAAGGCAGCTGCATCTGACCGCTGCCGAACAGTTCTCCAACGGTCTTCATCCCTTCCAACAGGTGTTCGTTGATGATCTCGAGGGGGGGCATCTCGAGCATGGCCTGATCCAGGCGATCTTCCAGTTGCTCACGTTCACCATTGATGATGTGCCAACGAAGCCATTCGGGGAGGGTTCGATCAACCTCTTCCTCGACCGCGACTTCCTGGCTGGCATCCTTGAAGAGGTCGATGAACGCGGCAAGTGGATCGAAATCCTCCCGCCTGCGGTCGTAGATCAGGTCCCGAGCCGCTTCGATCTGTTCTTCGGGAATCCGGGCAAGGGGCGCGATGCCACCGGCGTGGACGATCGCACTGGTGAGGCCCGCTTCCATCAGCTCATGGAGCATCACCGAGTTGAGTACCTTACGTGCGACCGCTTTGAGCCCGAACGAGCAGTTGGAAAGCCCACAGGTGATCTGACACTCCGGCATGGTGCGCGCGATCTCGCGCACCGCATCAACCAGCTCGAGACCACTTCGCCGGTCACTGTCCATCCCGGTGGAGATGGGCAGCACCAAGGGATCGAACATGACGTCGGCGGGGGCAAGGCCATGCACCTCGACCGCTCGTTCGAGACCTCGCCGTGCGATCGCCACCTTGCGCTCACAGGTTCGGGCCATTGCGGATTCCTCATCCTCATCGATCGAACCGATCACCAGAGCCGCTCCGTATCGAGCGGCAAGAGCGCAGATCTGATCGAACTTTTCATCACCGTCCTCGAAGTTGGCACTGTTGATGATGCATTTGCCGGGTGCGCGCCTCAGGCCCGCCTCCAGGGTGTCGGGCTGGGTGGAATCAAGCATCAAGGGTGCGTCGACACTGGTGGCGATGCGGGAGACGATTTCCGCCATGTCCGCGGGATTGTCTCGGCCGGCATAGTCCACGTTCACATCGAGAACGTTTGCCGCCCGTCTGCACTGATCGCGCGCCAGCGAGACGATCGCATCCCAGTCTTCTTTTTCGAGCAACTGGCGGAACCGCTTGCTCCCGGAGGCGTTGAGCCGTTCGCCCACGATCAGAAAGGAGTTCTCTTGACGATAATCAACGTGCGAGTACCCGCTGGTGGAACCAGGCACGTACTCGATCGAACGCTCTGCGCATCCACTCGAATCCGCGGCCAGAGAATCCAGCACGCCACGCAGGGCGGTGATGTGCTCGGTGGTCGTTCCACAACATCCACCAATCAGGGAGATCCCCAGTTCCCGAACGAACCGATCGAGCGTCTCAGACATCGCCTCCGGCCCAAGGGGAAACGAGGGCTTCCCTTCATGCAGTACCGGAAGCCCGGCATTCGGAAACACAGTCACATGTCGGTCCCAGTGGTGGGAAAGGTGACCGAGGTGTTCAGCCATCTCGACCGGTCCCGTGGCGCAGTTGAGTCCGAGGGAGAGAATCGGGTAGGGCCGAAGCGCGGTCACCGCTGCTGCAATGTCCGCACCCAGCAACATGGTTCCGGTTGACTCGATCGTGACGCTGACCATGATCGGAATGTCGTCGGTGGATTTGCCCGCTTCAGCGAGTGCGGTCAGGCAGGCATTGATTGCACACTTCACTTGAAGCAGATCCTGACAGGTCTCTATGAGAAAGGCATCCACGCCGCCATCGATCAGGCCGCGTGCCTGTTCGGCATAGGAGTCAAGCATCAGATCCCAAGTGGTCTGACCGAGGGTGATCAGTTTAGTTCCCGGTCCCATGGAACCCAGAACGAACCGGGGGCGCTCGGCTGTGGCGTAGGCATCGCAGGCAGCGCGAGCCACCAGTGCCGCTTCTCGATTCAGCTCCCGAGTCAGCGGAACCAACTCGTCACCAAACTCGGAGAACACCAGCTTGTTGGCACCAAAGGTGTTGGTCTCAACCGCATCGGAACCCGCGGCCAAGAAGCCCTCATGGATCTGCTGGACGAGTTCGGGACGGGAGCGAACCAGCAGGTCGACGCAGTTCTCATGGCCGAGGTAATCCGTCTCGATATCGAGCTCGATCGTCTGGATTGTGGAGCCCATGGCGCCATCAAGCAGCAGAGGACGGGATTCAAGATGGCGTTGGAAGAGGCTTGGCATTGTAAAATTGTAGCTTCAGGGTGCTTTTGCTTCAACCGTTCATCCGGATCAATGGATGGATCAAATCTTGGCGTATACTGCTGAACTTCACCCTTCCGGAGCACCTGCATGCAACGCCCGCGATTCAAGAACTGGTCACTTCGGCTTTTCCTGATCCTCATGACCTGGGGCCTGCTGCCCCCCCACCCGTCTACGGCCGGAGCCCTTCAGGACGAGAAGAACACTGAGTCGATTGCACCCAAGACCGCTCAAGACACTTTCAACAAGGTGTTCAAGCTGATGCGGAATTCAGGGGCCCTGGAATCGATCAGCGACGAGGAGTGGGAGCAGATGCAGGCCAAGTACCAACCGCGCGCTGAAGCGGCCACCACGAATGCGCAGCTGCGGGAGGTGCTCGAAGAGATGATCCAGTCGCTGGGCAAGTCGCACTTTGCCCTGATTCCCAAGGAATCCCAGACGGAATTTCTGCTGGAGGAACAAGAGGCGGGCAACGAGGCGGAGACCAATGAAGACGAGCAGACCGTGGACGTGAAGGTCGCCGAGCCGTCCAGTGAAGTTGTCGAGGAGGCCAGCCCCGAGGTACCCGACAGCAAAATGCCCGGCGATGGCCGTATCGGCGTTCATGCGCGATTCATCAATGGAAACTTCGTGGTCACACGGGTGGTTGAGAACACACCTGCTGCCCGGGCCGGCATCCAACCCGGCTGGGAGATCATGAAGATTCGAAAGCTCGACCTGAGCACCCTCCGGGAAGGATTCAGCGAATTGGACCCCTCATCGATGAGCGGGTACCACACCAATGCGACGATCAACGGCCTGCTCTCAGCAGAACCGGAAACCGCGATTCTGATCGGCTTCAAGGATCTCGACGGTGAAGAAGTCACTCGAAGAGTTGAAGCGATTCCGATGGCTGGTGAGACCATGAGATTTGGGAATCTCGGTCAGATGGACGTGGACACGGAGATCGAGATTCTCGATTCCAAGGATCTGGCCGCGATGGGGATCGAAACCGATGGCCCCCTGAAGATCGGAATGATTCGATTCAACATCTGGATGGCTCCGATCATGCAACCGATCAATCAAGCGATCGAGACGTTTCGCAACCAGGGTGTCGATGCCGTGGTGATGGACCTTCGTGGGAACCCTGGCGGGCTCGGAGGGCTTTCCATGGGCGTAGGCGGACACTTCCTGAGTGAGCCAACCAGCCTTGGAACCATGAAGAACAGCTACGGAGAACTTCATTTCAACACGAATCCTCAGACCGTCTCGGTCTCGGGTGCTTCCGTGGAACCGCTTGAAATCCCGTTGTTCATCATTGTGGACGCGATGTCCGCCTCGACCAGCGAGATCTTCGCCGGAGGGATGCAGGAAGCGGAACGGGCGACGGTCGTCGGCCGCAGAACGCCCGGGATGGCCTTGCCCGCAGTAGCCATCGATCTTCCCAACGGCGACATCTTCTATTACGCCATTGCTTCGTTCACACTTCCAAGCGGGGCTGTGATCGAAGGAGTGGGTGTCACACCTCAGATACCGGTGGAGATGACCCCTGAGGAATTCACCGAGTCCAAGGACCCCGATCTGGCAGCTTCCATCAAGGCGCTTAGAGGCTGATCCAATCTGAACCGGGGATCAAGCACCCACCCAATCACTCAAAAACGCCACACGATACGACATCACTCATTTTTACCATTGACAGGAAGAAGACCATGAAGACCAGCAAGACCGGATTGATTCGTAGCATTGCGTGCGGATTCGCCGCACTGTTCATGTCCACATCGAACGCCCTTGTATTCGCCCAAGACACCGCCACCAAGCCCGACCCGAAGGCAACGACCGAGGCGATGCCGAGCCCACAGGAACTGGTCGATCGCTGCATCACCGCCAGCGGTGGCCGAGCAAACTGGGAAAAGGTGAAGTCCATGGAGCAAAAGGGCACCTTTTCGATGCCGGCAATGGGACTCACCGGAAAACTCGACGTCAAGATGCATACTCCGGACATGGCGCTGATCACGATCAACCTTCCTGGCATCGGTGAAATTCGTGACGGCTTCAACGGCAGCGTGGGCTGGGCGATCAACCCCATGACCGGGCCGACCCTCAAGGAAGGCGACGAACTCGTCCAGGCCCGTCGCCAAGCAAGTTTTACGGCACAGATGGACCCCCTGGCCAGCTTTGAATCCAGCAAGACAGTGGGCAAGAGCGAATATGCCGGCACTGAATGCTGGCAAGTCGAGGCCACTGGTGAGGATGGAACTTCAAACCTGTACTTTGGCGTTGCTTCTGGCCTGCTCTGCGGCATGTCGATGATCGCCGACACCCCTCAAGGCAAGATTGAAATAGTGATGCAGCAGAGCGAACCCAAGAAGTTCGGTGACCTCACCCTCAACTCCAAGACAACCATCTCCGCGATGGGCAATACCCAGGAGATCGTCATCGATTCGATCTCATTCGAACCAATCGATCCTGCCGCCTTCAAGTTGCCTCCGGCCATCGCGACGATGGTGAAGGCCAAGGAAGCGGCGGAGTCGACAAAGGAAGCCGACACCAGCGCCACCAAGGAGTGAGATTGGGTTCGTGCTCCTCCTGCTCACCGCATTCATTTTCTGGCAGTCGGGAAGTTCATTCTTCCCCGTACTCCTCATCCAGGACGCTCCTCCGGCACCCACGCCGGAGGAGCCGTCCGAGGTTGTCCCATCAGAAGTGATCGAACAGATGGATCCCGAGGCCACTCGCCTGCTTGAACGCTCGCTCGAGGCCATGGGAGGCCGAGCCGCACGCGATGGACTGATCTCCACCCGATCGATCGCCAGCCTTCGCATGGGTGAACGGGATACCGAATTCGAATTGCTCGCACGCGGCGATGACAAATTTCTGGTTCGGCACACCATCACTGGAGTCGGCCGAATGGAAATCGGCTTTGACGGACGCACCGGATGGCGAAGCGATCCACCGGATCAGCAGATCACCCTCATCAGTGGACGCGAGGCCGCTGAATTCAAAAAAGGGTTTGATTTCCAGGCGCTGCTGCGCAATCTGGATCAACGCTTCACCACCGGCCGGATTCAACCCGCCGAAGAGGTTGAGGGCGTGGAGTGTGATGTCGTTCTGCTTGAAAAAAATGACGAGCGACTCAAGGTGCTCTTCGATCGTGAAACGGGGTTGATCAGAGCCTTTGAACCAGTGGCCGATGGTGATCGACGTCGGAGGCGAATCCTGATCGAGGAATGGTCCCGGGAAGCGGAACCGATGCGCTGGGTACGAAGACTGCGTATCGAACAACCCAGGACCACGGTCGAGGCCACCTACAGCAGTGTCACGTTCGATGACGTCGCCGACGCCACCTTCGAGGCCCCTGCCGGCATCGACCCACCGGAGGGGGCGGCGACGAAATGAGTGATGCAATCACCCTGGGAAGCGTGACCAAGCGGTACGGAAGCCTGACCGCCGTTGACGGTGTGGACCTGTGCATCCCGGAAGGCAGCCTCTGTGGGTTTCTAGGCCCCAACGGAGCGGGCAAGAGCACCACGATTCGGATGATCATGTCGATCATCTACCCCGATGACGGAACGATTTCGGTGCTGGGTGGCTCGGCGCTCGACCGCAAGGACGGTATCGGCTACCTCCCTGAAGAACGGGGGCTCTACCGAAAGATGCGAGTCGGCGAGTTCCTGAAGTACATCGCCCGACTCAAGGGAATCGGCAGCGTCGGCCTCACCCAGCGAGTCGACCAATGGCTTGAAAGAATGGAACTTCCCGGAGTGCAACGCAAGCGTTGCCAGGAGCTCTCCAAGGGAATGCAGCAGAAGATCCAGTTCATCGCCTCGGTGATCCATGATCCGGAGCTGATCATTCTGGATGAACCATTCTCGGGGCTGGATCCGGTCAATGCCCGGCTGCTGGGCAGAACGGTGCGGGAAATCCACGAGTCGGGGCGGACGATCATCTTCTCGACCCACGTGCTGCATCAGGCTGAACAGATCTGCGATCGAGTGATCATGATCAACAGAGGCCGGATAGTCCTGGATGGCTCGATGCCTGAGATCCGGCGCCAGTTTGACCCCCGCTCGATCCGGATCAAGGCGACGGGAAACCTGGACTCACTCGCGCAGCGGTTGGAGGAGCATCCACAGATCAGGTCGCTCGAAACACAGTCCGAAGAGGGGATGATCGAACTTCGGATGGAACATGAGGAGGAAACTCCCGAACCCCGGATTCCCTCGTCGGTACTCGATTGCTTCAACCAACAAGATGGCATCTGTACGGTCGAATTGCGCCAGCCGACTTTGGACGACATCTTCGTCGAGCTGGTCGGCAGCACGATCGAGGATCTGGATGGAGACTCCTGATGAGGCAGGGCAAGGGAATCAACAAGATCGTTCAGGTCGCCTGGCGGGACTTTCGATACACCGCCCTCACCCCTGCCTTTCTGATGGCGGTGGTGGGTGTCCCGCTTCTGCTTGGAGTCGCGGCCCTGGTGATCTACCCAATCCTGCTTGCTCAGGAGACCAGCGTCCTCAAGGGCCGACTGGTCGTGGTGGAGCAGACCGGCGAAGTCGCAACTCTGGTGGAAGAGGTGCTCGAGCGCGGTATTCACAACGAGATCGCAGAAGAGATGGCAAAGGCCATTTCCAGTCTTCCGGGGAGCGGGTTGAGCGGAGATCAGAAACTCGGTTTCATGAATGTTCCCACCGAGCTCGAGGTCGAGGCGATACGCGACCCCGGGAGGATTGAAGAGGTGAAGGCCTCCCTTCGGGAAGGCGACTGCATTGCTATCGCGGTGATCTCTCCTGCGTTGATCGAAGTGCCTCCGGAAGAGCCGGGGGAGGATTACGAAGCACCCAGTCTTGAGTTGTTCATTTCGCCGGAGTCACCTCCGCAGCACGTGGCCACACTCGAACAATTGCTTCTTGAAGCGCTCGCTGAATCGCGAGCGATCAATGCCGGATACGACTATCAACGAATTCGGCGGATACTCGAGACGCCGCTGATGAAGGTGGTTCGAATCACGGAGAGTGGAGAAGAGGGCGATCACCTCAAGCTGAGAATGATCGTTCCCGTGGTACTGATGATGCTGTTGTGGACGATCTCATTCACCAGTGGCAACTACGTGCTCACCACCACCATCGAGGAGAAGTCCAACAAGGTGATGGAGGTCCTGCTCAGCGCCGTGAGTCCGATGCAGCTGATGGCAGGCAAGATCCTCGGCCAGGCTGCCGTCGCAGGGTTGATGCTGGTGATGTACGGAGGGATTGCGGTGCTTGGACTGTTTGCCCTTGCCATGGGCGACCTGGTCTCCATGAACCTACTGGTGCTCTCCTGCGCCTATTTCGTGATCGCCTATTTCACCATTGCGACGCTGATGGCGGCAATTGGCAGCGCGGTCACCGAGCTTCGGGACGCCCAGTCGTTGATGGGCCCTGCCGTGGTGGTCCTGTGCCTGCCGCTGCTGTTGTGGATTCCGATCAACAACAACCCTTCCTCCACATTTGCGGTGATCGCCGGACTGACCCCCCCGCTGGTCCCGTTCGTGATGACCCTTCGGGTCGCCGCATCTCCGGAGCCGCTCCCGGCATGGGAGATCATCACCAGCCTCATACTGGGTGGTGGGACAGTTGTTTTCATGCTCTGGCTGTGCGCACGAATTTTCAGAATCGGCGTCCTAATGCAGGGCAAACCCCCTTCACCAGTGGAGCTCCTGCGGTGGATTCGCTACCGTTGAAGAGCACGACTCCGACTTTGCAAACCCACATCAGAGATTTCTAGAGAGGTCGATTTGAATGAACAGAAAACTCCTCCTGACGGCCTTGATCATTGCCGCACCTCTTCTGCTCGTGACTGAAGTGATCGGACAAGGGACCAGAAATCTCCGAAACAACCCTGACCGAACTCGATACGTGGTGATTCCGATCAATGGCCTGCTCGGAGGAAGCACCGTTGCCACCGGAGTGGAACGAGCCATCGACCAGGCACTCAGCAGACCTGACCACAACTGTTTCATATTCACCTTCGATACCACCGGAGGGGACGCGGATGAAGCATTCCGAATCNCCCAGATCATCAACCGCAAGACAGCGGGCGCAGATGTCATCGGAATCGTGAAACAGTGTCTTGGACCGGGACTCGCGATTCTGCTGAGCTGCGACCAGATCTACATCGAAGAGCCACTCCCCCGTGGCATGGTGATCGAGTTCCAGGACAGCTGGCTCTCGGATTCCGGGAGCGACCAACACAACCTCCGTCGGCAACAAGCCCTCTACCGCCAGCTGGTGCAGGACAAGCCCGCCTGGATCCCAATCATCAACGCCCTGACCGATCCTGAGACCACGCTCTATGCATGGGACACCGCTTCGGGCGAGGTCATGACCTCCAACTCCAAACCTGCAGCCAACGTGCCAGACTGGGTCGAGATCGACCTGACACAACGACTCGGGATGACAGCAGAGGAAGCGATCAATGCCGGCTTGGCGAACCCCGCGATCGGCGGAATCCCCGCGATTGGTGCCTCCTTGGGCTACTCGCTCTTTCAGGAATCATCGGTCCGAGGTGGCAATCTCATGGACCAGGCGAGCAACGAGTCACGGGAACAGGAACTGTCGATCGATCGACAGATCACCACCGCCTTCGAAATGCTGGCCAATGCACAGAGTTTGTCCGGTGAACTCTCCCGCATGAGGTACCGGGCGATCAACAACGGGCAGGAGGAGGGTTCCAACAGCCGTCGATACTCGGAAGGCCGCTGGAACTTCTCCAACAACAGCGGAGAAACCAGAAGGAACCGCTCGGAGCAGTCCAGAGATCGATGGGGTCAGGTGATCAACAGCTTGGACCAGATCCAGGAACTCGAACGCAACGCTCGGGTATCGATCAGTGAACTGGAAAAGCTCGCGCTGGACTGGCCAGCCGACGACCCCCGACATCAGGCGATTGGACTACTCAACGAGGAGTTGTCGGAACTGCGTGAAGACAGCTACAAGCTTGGAAACATGCGTGACGAAGCTTCATTCGAGTTCGACATCCAGGAAGAACGAGCCAACCCCCGCTTCGTCGACAACAGTTCCTACCGTCGCATCATCATCAACAACCGCGGCAACTGGGGTGGAGGCGGTGGCTGGGGCTGGGGAGGCGGCCTCAACTGGGGCGTCAACGGCAACTTCAACAGCACCCCGCAAGGATTCACCCCCTTTCGTGGTGGAGGCGGGATCTCCACCACGCGATGACAAACCACGCGAACATCTGGGCGCCCTGGAGGATGGCCTACCTGAGGTCCTTGAAGGACGACGAACCAGTCCAGTCGCAGGGTGATTCGAACTTCTTCCGGTCCTACTGGGAGTCGCCAGAACACGACGCAGTCAACCTCGTGGTGTATCGCAATGACTGCGGAATGATTCTGCTCAATCGCTACCCCTACGCCAACGGACATCTGCTGGTAGCCCTTGGCGAAGCCCAACCGCGTCTTCAGGACTACGCGGCATCTGAACGATCAGAGTTCTGGAACCTGGTGGATTCTGCGTCACGCCTCGTGCACCAAACCCTCAACCCTCAGGGGTTGAATATCGGAGTCAACGAGGGAGAAGCCGCAGGCGCGGGAGTACCCCAACATCTGCACGCCCACGTGGTCCCACGCTGGGGTGGCGACACCAATTTCATGACCGTGGTCGGAAATGTCCGAGTCGCCCCAGATGCATTGGAGTCCGTCGCTGCGGCCTACCGGAAGGTGCTTGACGCGGGCCCCCTCGAGGCATGAGCGCAACGGACTTCGGCCGCCCGCAGCACCAGCAGTTCAAGCTGAATGAGAAAACGGTCATCGGGTCCCGTCGGCGGCAATCGTCGACACGGANGCNTCCCTTGCGGGGCCCCGGGTTCGATNCCGGCCATTGACTCGAACCCCGTTTCCAAGGTGGGCTCGCGACAATCCAATCCCGACCTTCCACTCCGTGCACTGGGCACGTGAGGCCTGGCCATCGTCGGCTGAACGCGATCCCTCGGGGTTCTGAAAGGCCCGAGCAATGCGGCCGGAACCGATCCGACGGGACCCGAGTACCGTCTGAGGAAGTGTACCTCTGAGTCCGGGCCCGTCCAGTGGAGATCGAGGGTTTGACTCGAACCAGCCAGAAGGGTAGCCTCATGCGTCGGAAAGCCCCTTTTTCGGTCCCCGAAACAGAGGCCCCCGACCAGCCGGTTGGATCAGCCTGAAGCAGGCCGAGAAAGACCGGCGAGGGACCAAGAGATACACTCCACTCGATTCTGTTGGATGAGTGAAACAACAACGCTGAGGACGAGCCCCATGTGCCGTAACAAATCAAACCGATCAACGAGTTCCAGCACCCTTCGTCGCGCCGCTTTTCTCGGCATGACCGTGGGGACAGCCGGCGTCCTGATGCTTGGGGGATGCAAGTCATCCAAGGACCACTACAGCTACAACTCGATCAAGGGCAACCTCACTCCCGAACTTCAGGGCCTGACCGAACGTCAGGTGGACATCGATCGCAACATTGCGGTCAACCAGAATGTCGACCTACGTCTCATGTGGGGTGACCTGGGCAGAGTCTGGCTGACCGACAATCCGAGCATCTTGAGCCCCTACCGGACCATCTCCACTTCAGGCCAGCCCTATTGAACCGGACTCCAGCCTCGGAATGGCCGTCCTACACCGACCCATACGGTCAGCCAGCCTTGAGAGTCTGAACAACACGAATCAACACGCGATCTGGGAATGACCCAGATCGTGTTTTTTAAGCCAGAGGCATCCGATGCGTGCAGCACGGCACACCCGGGCGGCAATGGATCTCGTTTCATCATTCGTCGCCAGCTTTCATCCAAGATCACTGCGCCCGATGCTCAGGGCCAACTACGCACGGGAGCTCACCTCCTGGGCGTTCATGCCAGTGATGCTGACCGGCATCAATGCCGGTGCGATGGGCGTGATACTGAAGAAGACCTTCAGCGGAGTCCCGGGCACCACGGAGGCGGGTCTGGCACTCGCCGTGGGAACGATCGGTGCCGCCACGGCGGTCGGCAACCTCACCAGTACGGTCTGGGCAAACATCGCCTGCGGACGCGCCAAGGTTCGCTTGATCGTGCTGCTCATGATCGCCTGTTCGATCTGTGTGGGCATGATTGCATTCACTCCGGCCTCGAACTTCGGTGCCTGGATGATGGCCGGGTTGGTTCTGATCGGCTGGATCTTCTGGAGCGGAGTGATCACCATCCGGGCGGCGGTCTGGCGAGCCAACTACCCCAGCGGTGATCGAACGGGAATCGCAGGCCGTCTGGCCAGTGTTCAGGCCGTGATTTCGGCAACGAGCGTACTGGTCCTGGCTGAAATACTCGATGCATTCGCTTCGGAGTCGGCCTGGGGCAGCCAGGCGCTCAATTCCATGCAGATCAGCTGGATCAAGGCGGAAGACGTCGATGAATTTGCGTTTCGCATCATCTTCCCGACCCTGGCCGTCTTTGGATTGATCGGCGCACTCGTGTATGCCCGGGTGCGCTTGAGAGGCCAGAGCCGGCTGGCACGCATCGAACGCACCTCCACCTCCGGACGAGGTGCCTTGGGCAACCCGTTTACCGCCTTCGTGGTCCTCAAACGAGACCCTGCCTACCGACGCTACATCATCTGCCAGTTCATCTTTGGAGCAGGCAATCTGCTGATGATGCCGATTCTGGCCCTGGTACTCGACGAGCGATTCAATGCGTCCTACCTCGAGTCGCTGCTGGTGACAGCGATCATCCCACCGGTTCTGATGCCACTGGCAATCCCGATGTGGGCACGGCTTTTGGGTCGAATGCATGTCATCGAGTATCGGGCGATCCACTCCTGGCTCTTCGTGGTTGCGGCACTCTGCTTCCTCTTTGGAACCCTCACCCTGCAGTACTGGCTGGTGGTCACGGGTTCGGTGGTCCTGGGAATAGCGTGGGGTGGCGGAGTGCTGGCCTGGAACCTCGGGCACCAGCACTTTGCTCCTCCGGAAGAGGATGCCCAGTACATGAGTGTCCACGTCGTGCTGACCGGAGTCCGAGGGATCATCGCTCCTTACCTTGGAGTCACCCTCTACGAACTCCTGCGCCCCGGTGGATTGGAAGCCTGGGTGTTCGGAGTGGCGGCAGTGATCACCGGAATCGGCTCGCTCGGATTCGTGATCCTCAAACGACGCGAGGGAACACGCGGTGCACCTCACTCGGAACCAGCGCCAAAGACGGATTGAATCAGCCCTTTAGGAACTGCCTGCGGGTTTGGTCGAAGAGCTCTTCACATCATCTGCGTTGGCGTCGGAAGATGCCTCCGGCTTTGCCCCGGGATCCGGCTGCTTCTCAACGGGCCTGGGCCGGGAGGAGAACTCAAGCACCGCGGTGCCTTTGCGTCGATTTGCCGTAACCACGAGCGTTGCAACACGCTCGATCGAGGCCGAGTCTTGTTTCGAATCCTTGAAGAAGATTCCGGTCCCCTTCTGAGGAGTTCCCGTAATCGACTCGAGAGTCCAGCCGGAGTGCTCGAAATTGCCGGTCGACCACCGGATGCGTTCAAGCGCATCGAAGATCGGACCTTCGAAGATCACCTTGCCTCGGATCATTCGGGACTTGGAACCCTCGGTTGCTTCAATTTTGGTCAGCTCCAGTTGAGGAACCTTGGGGATATCGGTACCGGGAACCTGCCGGTGCGGGTTGCCACACCCCGCCGACAGGGAGGCCAGAAGCACCAGAAACACGGTTCTTGGAATCCGGTAGGAAGTCATGAGCGACCTTTCGAGCAAGGAACAAGCGATTGGCGGGCAGACGCCCGTCAGAGAACGATCCACGGGGTATTTGGAAGCTCTGCTCCCATTTCCACTTTGGAGCGTTATACTCCACGATTCTTCACGGACCAAGCGTGGCACGGTGCCACGACCGAAGAAGAGTACCCCCAAGAAGCCACGGCAGCGCGCACGTGGTGGAGCTACCGGGTTGAGCGCGACAAACACACATGGTTAATTTTAATCTGATTCAGGAACTCGGCACCGAGGATTCGGCTGTCGAAGACATGCTTCGCGAAGCATTGGGTAAGGCCATCGAGGCCGACTACATGGACGACGTGCTTGGGGACGAGATCTCCAAGTTCAAGTCAGGCGAGATTCTCAAGGGCAAGATCGTCGGGGTCAACAAGGACTTCGTGATCATCGACGTCGGACTCAAGTCCGAGGGACAGATTCCCAAGATCGAATTCGAGGAGACCGCGACCGATCTCACCATTGGTGACGAGATCGAGGTTCTGCTGGAATCACTCGAAGGCCGGGACGGTTCGGTCACACTCTCCAAGCGCAAGGCGGATCGCATCCGCGGCTGGGAGAAGATTCTCGAAACCAGAAACGAAGGCGACGTCATCGACGGCCGAGTCATGCGCAAGATCAAGGGCGGACTCCTGGTCGACATCGGTGTGCCGGTCTTCCTACCCGCTTCGCAGGTGGACATCAGACGTCCCAGTGACATCGGGGAATTCATCGGCAAGACGATTCGCGCTCTGGTTCTCAAGATCGACAAGGAACGGCGCAACATCGTCATCTCCCGACGTCGCCTGATCGAGGACGAGCGGGAAGAAGCCAAGATGAAGCTCATGAACGCCGTCAAGGAAGGTGATCTGGTCCGGGGTACCGTGACCAACATCGCGGACTTCGGTGCATTCATCGATCTGGGTGGCATCGACGGGCTCCTCCACATCACGGACATGAGCTGGGGTCGAGTCAATCACCCGAGTGAAATCGTCAGGATCGGCGAAGAGATCGAAATCAAGATCCTCAACATCGATCGCGACAAGGAAAAGATCGCCCTGGGCCTCAAGCAGAAGGAGACTTCCCCCTGGGACGAGATCGAGGGCAAGTTCCCGATCAACTCCAGAATCAAGGGCGAAGTGGTCAACCTCATGTCCTACGGCGCCTTCGTGCGTCTTGAAGAAGGCATCGAAGGTCTGGTCCACATCTCCGAGATGTCCTGGACCCGTCGCGTCAACCACCCCAGCGAAGTCTGCTCGGTGGGAGACGAGGTCGAGATCGTCGTTCTGGACATCAACAAGGAGAAGCTCGAGATCTCGCTTGGCATGAAGCAGATCGAGGTCAATCCCTGGGAACTGGTCGCCGAGAAGTACCCACCCGGAACGATCATCGAAGGCACCGTTCGCAATCTTGCGAACTACGGCGCGTTCATCGAGATCGAGCCTGGCATCGACGGCCTGCTGCACGTCAGTGACATCAGCTGGACCAAGAAGATCGCACACCCCAACGAGGTGCTCACCAAGGGTGAACCCCTCAAGTGCGTGGTCGTCGACGTGGACCAGGAGAAGCAGCGGGTCGGACTCGGGCTCAAGCAGCTTGAAGAGGATCCGTGGCTGGAAGCGATCCCCAACGCCTATCGACCGGGCATGATCGTCCGAGGTGCGGTGACCAAGATCACCAACTTCGGCGTGTTCGTCGCTCTGGAAGAAGGCCTGGAAGGCTTGCTTCACATCTCAGAACTGTCCGACGAAAAGGTGGAGAACCCACAGGACGTCGTTCAGCCGGACCAGGAAGTCGAAGTCAAGATCCTGCGAGTCGACATCGACGAGCGAAAGATCGGCCTTTCTCTCAAGCGAGCCCAATGGGGCGGCGCGGAAGAAGGCGAAGACGGCGAAGGACCTGGCGGTGGCTCCCCCGAGTCGGATCTGCCGACCCGTGGTGGCATGGACGATCACGGCGCACTGGGTACGGACAAGATCGAACTCTGAGCGCGTTCAAACCAGACCGAGACCAAATCAAAAACGCCCACGGCATCAGCCGT
>NHEC01000101.1 GCA_002171655.1 Planctomycetes bacterium TMED75 | reverse complement strand
CCTGACCAAGCCCTTCGAGCTGCAGGAGCTGCAGGCCCGCGTGCGCGCCCAACTGCGCCGCCGTCAGTACGAAGCCGAAGAACGCCCTGCGGATCAACTCAGCCTCGGGGACCTGCAGATCAATTTGCTCAGCCGCAGCGTGCAGCGGGGCGACCGGGAGCTGAACCTGTCGCAACGAGAATTCGAACTGCTCTGTTTCCTGGTGCGCCAACCCGACACGGTTCACAGCCGCCAGGAGATCCTGGATGGGGTCTGGGGCAGCCCCTTTGTGGGCGACCCGAACACCCTGGACGTCTACCTCGGCTATCTGCGCAAAAAGGTGGAACACTCCGGCGCCCCCCAGCTGCTGCACACCGTGCGCGGGGTGGGCGTCATGGCGCGGGTGGGAGACCCGAAGCCTTGAACCACAGCTGAAGATCAGCGCCACCACCCTCCGCATCGGCGATCCACAGCTCGCCATCCATCAACACAACCAGCTGCTGCACCAGGGCAAGACCCAGCCCGCTGCCGCGGGTGCCAGTGGACGTGGTTCCCCGCTGAAACCGCTGGATCACCTTGTCCCGTTCCTGTTCTGGGATACCAGGGCCATGGTCTTGAACATGCAGCACAACATGGCCGCCGATCAATTCAGCTGACAACTCAATCACCCCTTCGCCGTAGGCCAAGGCGTTGTCGATCAACGATGCCAGGCATTGCTGCAGACGATCCTGGTCCACCTGGATCGAGGGCAACGCCGCCGGCGCCGGCATCGTTAACTGAAGACGATCCGATGCAAGGGAACTAAACCGCTCGTAGGCCATCAACAGCGCATCCTCGGGATCAAGGGGCTGAAGCATCAGCTGCAGACGACCGCTGTCGCTTCGGGCCAGCTCCGCCAGCACCTGAAGCAGTCGGCCCATGCGAGCGGCTTCTGCAGCAATCAAGGCCACTGGGTTGTGGGGACTGACACCTTCCAGCTGTTGCAACTGCTGGGCATGACCGGAGATCACACTGATCGGCGTACGCAGTTCATGGGCAACCCCATCCACAAACGAGCGCTCCTTCAGCCATGCATCAGCAAGCCGACGTTGCAGGTCGTTGAAGGCCAGCGCCAACGGTTGCAGTTCACGGGGCTGCTCACCTGGTTCGAGAATGAACTGAGCAAGGGTGTCGGCCTTCAGCTCGTTCACCTGCCCGTTGAGTTGTTGCAGCGGCAGCACCAGACCACGCCACAACACGACGCGAAGCAACAACGCTGTAAGCAACAGTGAGCTGCCGGCGGAGGCGATCAACAGCAACTGAAACTGCTGCTGACGCTGAAGCGACTCAGTGATGTCCTGCCGCAGCACCAGGGTCCGCTCCACATCGCGAGCCGTCTGGAACAGAGTGCGACTTTCCAGCCAAGTTCGTCCCCCCTGTTGAAGCTGGAAGGGTGCCTGATCCTCCCCGGCAGCCTTCAGTTCAGCGACCAGACCAAAGGCAGCGTCAGCCTGCTGGGCCTGCGCCAAGGCTGAGGGCGACGTGCGCAGGGCCTCCACCAGCTGCCGATGATCCTCCAGACGTTGCGCTTGGTTTAGTGAGCGGTTCACCCCCAGCAGCAAGGCATAACCGGCAATCACCGCCAGCAAAGTGGTGGACTGCAACCACAGCCGCAGAGACGGCAACGATCGCTGATTGCCTGCAGCCATGCCCAAGACCTAAGAGCCCTCTTAGGCAAGCTTTAGACATATTTTGAGTTCCTGCAGAAAATTCTGGGAACAATGCTTTTGTAAGCCATTCATGCTTTCAACACCCATGACCAGCCTTAACAACCGCCTGCAGCTAGCGCTGCTCAACCGCGAGAGGAGCAAGAACGCCTTGGCAAAGGGCTTCACCTTGGTGGAGCTGATGATCGTGATCGTAATCGTCGGCATCTTGTCCGCGGTGGCTCTGCCAAACTTCCTCAGCCAAACAGATAAAGCTAAAACAACCGAAGCCGAAGCACTCAGCAAGGCATTTTTAACCGACTACCAAATCGCCAAAATGGAAAGCGCAACTGCAGCAACAGCTGCGCTAGCAGACCAACCAGGAGGCTCCTGCCCACTCGACACATCAAACTGGGCTTTCGCGTGCACTGCAAATCAAATCGTAGCATCACCAATAGGCTTTGCTACGGGCAAAACATTAACAAGTACAGTAACTGATACAGGCGAGATCACCATTGGAAACCTTGAATGACAATTTGGGAATTCTGCAAAGTGGACATTAACATTAGAGACCGGGCCTAATCAACAAATAAAAGGCCGCAATTGCGGCCTTTTCGACACAAAAAACTTCTGAACCACGAAAACAACATTTGAGCCCAGGCACGACTCGTGTAGTCATTNAATACCGCACATAACAATAACACTCACTCTCTTGCAANCCTCCCTTTCAANCAACTGCGTTNCTATTGCAGAGATCAAAACAAATGACACAGATACCGCCANCATTTATATTNTTAGCACCAAGCAGAGCAGCCCTCAAACAATTAAGCCGAAATCCAAATGCGACAATTGCAAACCTTAGANCAATATTTTGGCATTGACTACACTTTCAAGCCAGGCTCACCTCACACCNCAGCTCATGCAAAATGGCTATAATCGATCTTACACGTTAAAAGGATGGATAAATTCGATAATCGTTGAATCTGCTCGTCTAAAGACGAAACTAACATTCTGACAAAGTGATCGCCAGGCACCACATACACGACACCCAATAATTAAACAGTCTTAGCCATACAATTAAAGTGATTAGCAAGAAACACCCCACAACTCAAAACCAAGGGAATGATTGAATCCTAACCATGATCATTAACAAGCTATCGCATGTTGGTATAGTCATAGAAGACACTACGTTCCCCAACCAAGTGCCAGCTAAGCTAAATGAAGCAATCAAAAAAGATTAAGACTTCAAAACCTATAAATGGCTTCGCCCTCCCACTCATCCTGATCGTGGGCACTTTGCTGATGGTGGGTGGCATGGCCATGCTGGCTCGGACCTTTGGTGCTTTCCGCGGATCGATCCGGACAACCCAGCACAATCGGGCCCAGGAAATTGCCGAATCTGGTCTTGCCAGGGTGATCAATCAACTCAACACGGACAAACGATATTTGTGGGTGAACTGCCACCGCCACGACCTCACCACAGATCCTTTTGATGCCGACAGCGCCTGTAGCGACAAAACAATGACATCCCTGGGTAGCTGGGGAACGGGAGCCAATGCACCAATTTTTGGAGCGGCGAGTTGTGCGGGGTTGAATCCAGATACGTACACCGCCACGTTGAAAACAAGCGACGACGTTATGGAATTGGACGAGAACAACAACAATATTAAAGTGGGTGATTGGCGTGTTGAAACTTATACGTATTTCGGTAACAACTACGATGGAGGAGAAGGTGTATTGCGTGTAAGAGGGCGTCGCACCAATGCTGACGCATCGAACGTGTTAGCCACCTCAACCATTGAGCAGCGCATCCAAGTTAAAGGCAAGCCATGCGGAAGCAGTGTGAACAGCAACAGTGGAGGCACATCCATTCCAGGGCTACTCGCCAAAACCATGACGCTGGGTCAAACCGATGTTTTGGGTTTCGGTGCTGATGTGTACTGCACGGAATGCACACTCAGTGGCACCGATGCTGATGCGATTGGTCAAAGCAACAGCGGAGGAAGCATTGTCCATGGAGATATTTATCGAGGAGAACTGCAACTACCTCCTGTACCGGAGTTCCCACCAGATTTGCTGAGCGCAGTGGAAGCTGGAGCTATTGTCACTACTACTCAGAACGTCACCATTGAGGCAGCGACAACGGCAGGAACAAGTTTTGACATTTACTGTGATAGTGGAGCACTCTGCAACCCCGTCAGGAAGGTTGTCAGGAGCGCAGGAGCCACTAGACCAATGTGTGTCAGCGATTACAAGACCCCACCCGAAAGCCATTGCCTGATTTCCAACATCGCCGGCAATGGTGACATCACCATCATCACCAACAACGGGATAAATCCTGTCAGGCTTTACATCAGAGGCCATATTTCCGGCAATGGAACCGGTCGGATCAGCAGCGACGGTGGACCAACAGATGTCGCTCTTTTTGGAACGGACAACACATGCGGCAACACCACAAGCCGTGGTATGCAGATGTTCAATGCAAACTGGCAGATCAGTGGCGCCTCTTCGCTGTCAGCATTTATCTATGCTCCCTGCGCAAAAGTTGGGATCAACGGTGGGGCGCAAAGTCCAACCTGTACTGGAACGGCTGGCGCACCTGCTCCTAATGACCCCAACACAGATGCCCTAACAGGTGGCCGTGTGGACTGCACGAACGGTGACTTCAACGGTGCGGTATGGGCGTCAGCCTGGGATGGATCCAGTTCCGCAAACGCGGAAATCACGGTTCCAGCCAACATGGGCACCTTGCTTGCCAATGCCTTTGGACAGGACTTCAACATCGGAGCCACAGACTTTGTTGGAATCGGCGTCAAAGACTGGAGCAGCTTCCAATCCTTCTGATCACGATGAACAGGATTCACGTTCAAAAGAGTGGTTTTACCCTTGTTGAGGTAGTGGTTGTTGTTGCCCTCGTGGGCATTTTTAGCACGGTCTTTTTGGTGAACTTCAGACGCAATCTGGAAGAGGAGCGTCTTAAAAGCGTCAGCCGAGAAATCAGTTCAGTGTTGAAGGAGGTCAAAACAATCACCCGCCAACTCTCAGAACACTGCGAGCTCAACCTGAATTACACCAATGCGGTGATCACCGTGGTCAACAGCGCCGAATGCATTGGCATTGGCAGCAGTGTTGACCTGAAGGCAAACGTGGACAACATCTCAGGTCTGAAAATCTGCGGACGTACGGATCTGAACCAGACATTTGCTTGCGATGCCAACAACGATGGAAGCGAACCCCCTGGCAGCACCGAGAGCAGCTTTGTCTTCACAGCACGGGGAACCGTCTCCCAAGGAGGGATCTTGAAGCTTTATCTTCCTGGTGCTGAACGGACACGTTGTGTCGCAGTTCTATCACCCATTGGTTTGATCAGAGAGGGTCGTGATACAGGAGCTGGCTGTGATTTCACCATCAACCGTTGATGTCATGAAACCCATCAGAAATGGTTTCACCCTGATTGAGCTTCTGGTGGGAGCCGCCATCGGTCTGATCACGGTCGCCGTGGCGGGACAGGTTCTGGTGGATCAACTCGAATCGACAGAGCGAATCGAAGCCCTTCAGCGTCAGCGTGAAGACTGGCGTAGGACCACCTCATTCATTAAATCAGAAATCAATCTTGCAGACACCATAGAAGCGAACTATTCAGGTGACGCCACAACATTGTGCGGGCAAAACCCAGCCAGCATGACCATCAAGATGGTTGTGAATTTCCCGAAAAGCCGCAATCTCAATCCTGCGGTATACCACGTCGTCGAAGCTGAGAATGGTTGGTACGACAACGTATTAAAACGCTGTGGCCCTGCCCTGAATCAAAATGGGACTTACACCACAGTGACCAACGACAACATTCTAATTGATGGATTGTCGAACATAACCGATGGTTTTGTAGCGACAATTAATACCAACCAAAAATACGCAGAAATCGAACTCGAGCTAGATGGTCTGTTGAACAATGCCTACAACCAAAAGACTGGATCACGTGCCAGGATTCAGGAAATCAACATTAGTCCAGAAAAGTTTAGTTTGTGCCAGCAGGATTCATTGCGAGATGAAAATTATTCGGCAGCAGGAACCACAGAGGATGAGTCAACGGCGACAGACAATCTCGTCCTGTGTGGCAATGGTGGGGGCGACAGCATCACCGGAGGGAGTGGAGACGATGTTATTGAAGCGGGAGATCTCGGCAGCAGTACATTAGTGGGTGGAGCGGGGAATGACCGCCTCTACGGCAGCCATTCAGACGACACCTTAAAGGGGGGAGATGGTGACGATGTGATTATCAGTCGCGGTGGTAATGATCGATTGGAGGGTGGTTCTGGCAATAACGACTACCTACCCGGACTCGACAGCAGTCCCACGCATTGCGACCGCGACACTGTGATTGGCGGTTCAGATTTTGATGTTGTTTTCCTACAAGAAGCCAGTAGCGACTACACCTATGTCACAACATGCACGAAAACGAAATGTCGAGTTACGCGTAACGATAGTGGTGACAGGCGATTTGTTGAGATTGAGAATGGAGAGGAGCTGGTGTTTGGCGACACCTCTTATGACATCCCATCAGGCGCGGCTCCAGCCATCAGTAATCCAGTGGATTCCTGCAATGTCTCTATCACATATCAGCCTCCAGCGGCCCCACCATTAACCTACGGGCTGCGTGCATCACAAACCACAATCAACGAGACAACAAACACTGACGTTGTCACTACTGTGTCCGTCAGTGGCCTGCAAAGCAATCACAGGGTTTATTGGCAAGCATCTGGCACCGACGTTGATAGTGATGACTTCCGAAATACAAACAACAATATGCAGGGCAATAAAAACTTCACTAGTGCACGCACGTCATTCACGATCACACACAAGGCCGACGACGACGAAGTGACCGAGGGCGATGAAACCTACACCATCAAACTTTATTCAGATTCTGCATACACGAACCAAATCGGCAACACTGTCACCATCACAATTGAGGACACGTCGTCAGCACCAATCCACCATGGCTCTCAGGTCACATCAAAAACTTTTTGTTCAACCACCTATGACGGTAATCCTGAGCCAAATGATGCCGGTTTGCAGGCTCAATGCGAAGCCTGCAATGACAATTCAGGCGATAATGATTGGTACCGAGGTTCCAAAACCTGTGGACCCTGAAATCGGGACTGAGTAAAGTGAGAAACCATTGACTTGGTTCCATGACCAGCAGCATGACGGTTCATCTGCATGTGATGGATCTGGGCGATGCCAAGCACCGTGCTCATGCCCTACAACTTCTCGAGGGTGACACGGTTGGCAGCATTCATCAGGTGGACGGTTCCTCCTTGCACAGGGACACCCTGCTCAGTGCCCTGAATGCATTTACAGACGAGAATGAACTGACTGAATTAAGTCTTGACGAGCTTGCTGGTCTTTCCGGCGGGGTTGGATTACCAGAAGCACTGGTGTCATCCACCATCTTGATGGCCATGGTCGCCAGTGCCAGCGGCGTATTTTCCAACAGCATGAGCGCCGTGAATCAAAGCCAGATTCAGGACTCCCTGAACGCTGGTGTGAATGCCAATATTGAAGAAGTCCGTAATGACCTGGCTAGCCAATTTCTGAATTCTTCTACCGGTCAGTATGCACCCACAACATCAGATCTAGGTGCTGATTTTCTCACCACCATGACCGATGAAGACTCCGCGCAAGATGGCGTCCAGACACTCCTGAATGTCGGTGGTCAACAGGTGCAGCGCACCATCACCGCCGACGGCCACACCATCGAAATCAGTTACACCCATGTGGCTGAAGCAGAACAGATCAGCAGCACCACCATGATTTCCCCTGCAGCTGGATGGTTGCCGTGACGGACCGCCGCTTGCACTGCCGGCTGCAGCAGAAGGTGCAACAGCGAATCAAAGCTGACGGTCCAATCGATCGGGACAGCCTTGCCCGGCAGCTGTGGCATGCCGGCATCCCCAACCGGTTGATTCAGTTGCCTGAATCGTGGTGGACCCATCAGGCCCAGATTGATTCGGGGCTGTGGATTTCCTTCACCCCATCGGCCCCCTCTCTGCCTTGGCTTGTGTCTCACGAACACCCAGCCACCACACCATCCGTCCTGCCATTACGGAACAGCTCCGCCGCATCACCACCCGAGCCGCAGCAACTGGATCGGCTTGTGCTCAGCCTCTGGCCAGGGGTCGATCAGCTCAGCAATCTTTGGCGTCTGCCGCCATCGACGCTGATCAACAGCAGTCTTGAGGCACTGCTGTGGCTGTTGCTTCCGATCGGCCTGATCTATCAGCCTGCCGCCTTAGCGGTCATCCTCCCCGCCCTGGCCCTGCTGCGGAGTCGCCATCAGCCCCAGAGAACGCTTCTCATCACAGCCCAACACAGCCTGGCTGCCCTGCATCATCTGTTGCGGCTCCCCGTGGCCAGCTTCGTTCAGCTCCAGCACGGGGTGGGCCAAGGCGTCATCAATCTGGAAAACCAGCTTGGACGGCAACTGCCGGAGCAACTCCTCAAGGCACTGCTTCCGCTGTTGCTGCTGAGCGGCAGCGGCGTCGCGCTGATGCTGCAACAGGCAGAACGGGGTCGAACAGTCCTGCTGATCCTTGCGCTCTGGTCCGTGGTCCATATCGCCATCGCGGCGCAAAGCAGGAGCTGGCTGATCAAAAGGGATCGGGAGGACACCTGCAGCGATCAACGCAGCCTGCAGCTGCTGACAATCAGCAACACATTGCGACTCGCAGGGGCAGAGGAACGGGCCTTGGCCTGGTGGCAGCAACCCCTGCGACGTGCACGCTCATGCCAACAGCGCGTTGATCTTCTCCATAGCCTGAATTTGCTGATTAGTTGGCTGGCGGCCGGATCATGCCTGCTGCTGGCCCGGCAAAACGGCTGGTCATCGCTGCAGTTGATGCAACTGGGACTGGCCATCGTCGCCGCCCAGCAGCTGGGCAAGCACCTGCACAACCTCGTGACACTGCGGGCTGAGTCGCGGCTGGAATCAAGGCTGTTGGCCAGTCCGACCGAATGGCAGGGGCAGCATCAACATCCCGGCATTCTCCAGGGCGATGTGCAACTCAAGGGGGCGTGGTTCCGATACGACCCAACGCTTCCATGGGTCCTTGAGGATGTGAATCTGGCGCTGGCCCCCGGCAGCTTCACCGCGTTGGTGGGCCCCTCCGGCAGCGGTAAATCCACGCTGCTGCAACTGATGCTGGGCTTCGGAGCCGTGAGCAGAGGTCAGCTGCTGTTCGACCAGCAGGATGCCAGGACTCTGCAGCAGGACCTGTTACGCCCCCAGATCGGCGCCATGCTCCAGAACGGCCGCCTGGTCGGTGACACCCTGCTGGATGTGCTGGCGGCCGGTCGACCATTGGAACTGGAGCAGGCTTTGCAGGCGCTGGACAGCGTTGGCTTCGGGCCCGACCTTCAAGCGTTGCCCATGGGACTGGAAACCCCCCTGCCGGATGGCGGTCGACAGCTCTCCGGTGGGCAGCGACAGAAGCTTGCTCTGGCACGAGCCTTGATTGGATCACCGCCCCTGCTTCTGCTGGATGAACCCACCAGCGCTCTCGATGCCGAAGGTCAGAACCAGGTGCTGAAGACCATGTTGTCTACTCCTGCAACACGACTGCTGGTGGCCCACCGCTTAAGCACCATCAAGCGGGCTGATCGGATCGTGGTGATGGATCAAGGCCGCATTGTTCAGGCTGGCACCTTTGCCGAGCTGCAGAGCGCGCCAGGCTTGTTCGCTCAGCTCATCCAGCACCAGGACAGCTGAGGAATGGGACTGTTCCGCTACAAAGCACTCAACACCGCCTCCAGCGCCACAACAGCAGCGCGTCAACCGCTGCTGTCGCAACCGCAATCGCCGGATGCAGCCCTGCGCGATCTGCGCAGGCTGCTGCGGCGGGAATGGAGCCAGAGACACCGTCGCACCAGAGAAGTGAGGCAGCTTGAGCCCACGGAGTGCGCAGCGGTCTGCCTCGACATCGTGCTGCGCCATCACGGCCTGCACCGCCCCCTCAGCGAGCTTCGACGCGCCTGCGGAATCTCCAGGGATGGCAGCAATGCCGCGCAACTGGTGCTGGCCGCGCGTCACTACGGCATGGAGGCCCGGGGGTTCAAACAGGGCATCAAGGTCTTGCCGGCCGTGCAGACGCCAGCGGTGCTGTTCTGGGAGTTCAACCACTTCATCGTTCTGGAGTCCCTCGACGACACGGGGGCCTGGATCAACGATCCCGCCACTGGCCGCAGCCATCTGAGCCTTGAGGATCTCGATGCGGCTTACACAGGCATCGTGCTGACCATGGCACCAGGAGCGGCTTTCCAGCCCGGTGGTCACGACCCTGCACGGCTGAAGACCCTGCTACGCATGATGCGGCAGAGCACGCTGTCTCCGGCGCTGCTTCTGCTGCTGAGCCAGATCGGTGCCACAGGTCTGATGCTTCTGTTTCTCCTGGGGGTGGATGCCGGCAGCGGATGGATCATCCTGCTGGCGATCAGCGCGGCAGTCCTGGCACCCGCGGTCCATGCCGTGACGCGACAGATCGAGCATCGCCGTGGGACCCAACTGCAGCGGCAGCTGCTTTCAATGCCCGACTGGGCATTACAACAGCATCTTCTGCGGGAATTGAGCGGTCGC
>NHEC01000100.1 GCA_002171655.1 Planctomycetes bacterium TMED75 | reverse complement strand
GTGTTGTACGTCGTCTTGCTCCTCGGCTTCTTTCTGCTCTCCGCCATCAACCACTCCTGGCAGGCGATCGTTCACGGAAATCGAACCTGGCAGAACCTGGATCGACCGTTTCTGGCCGCAGCGATGGTCGGCGGCAGCCTGCCGATCATCCTTTCAGCTTCGTGATTGTGGTTCGTGTCTGACGTGAAGATCGCAACGCTGCCGCGTCATGCCTCAGGAGAGGTCCTTGCTTTGTTTGGCGCCGGCGGCGCGAAGCAGTTCGATCTTTTTCGTGTTGTCACGAATCGTCATGGACAGCGCGATGTCGAGCGCGGTTCTTCCGCGATTGTTTCGCGCATTGACGTCTGACCCGGCATTGATGAGGACCGTCAGGACCTCCGGATCTGACCCGCCGAAGCCAGCGGCCTCCATGAGGGGCGTATTGCCTGATCCATCCCGGGTGTCCAGCTTCGCTCCGGCGTTGATGAGGACCGTGATGATCTCGGGGTTCTTGGTGAATCGTGCCGCCGTGGAAAGCGGTGTCGAACCGTCCCGGTCCTGGACATTCACGGTTGCACCGGCGTTGATGAGCACCGTGAGTATCTCAGGGTTTCCATTGCTGAAGGCCGCGGAGAAGAGTGGCGTCCGTTCCGAGAGCGTTGTTGCATTCACATTCGCCCCGGCGTTGATGAGCGTTCGCAGCACCTTGGGATCATTGCTGGACCCAGCCGCATAGCGAAGCGGCGTGAAGCCACGATCATCCCGGGCGTCGACTTCCGCCCCCTTGTCGATCAGCAGGGTGATCACCTCGGTGCTGTTGCCTGCGGCGTAGTGAAGCGACGTGACGCCCTGGCCGAGATCCGTGTTTGGAGCCGCGAGATCCGACGTACTCACTGCCGTCTGCGGCGTGGGATCTGGCGCCAGCGTCGCGCTGTTTGATGATGGTTTCGGGGCGCACCCGACCACAATGAGTNCTGGAAGAAGGCAGATGCTGGCGGCGATCGGGAATCGAGACATGCGGGGCCTTTCCGTGTGGTTGGGGACTGAAACCGTCAGTCCCCAAGCACTACGTGGCGAAGCCTGCAAATGGTCGCTTCATTTGAAAAGTTTCGGTGGGAGTCGAGGCGTGCGGTTCTGACACGGCGCCGCAGGACCTCCGGAACCCGCCCCCCGTGGCGGTTCGGTCCTCTGGGGCCTTCCCGAAGCCCGACCGAGGTGGAGGGACCTGAGAATCTCAAAAAACACGATTCCCGTCGGAAGGTCTGGTGATTTCTATCGCGTTCCCCTCCAGAGTCGCAAAGCGTGCTCTTCCTGCACGCACTCTCTCTCTCTCTCTCCAAAGGAGCATCTCATGAATACCAATCCACAGCCATCTTTCCCGTTTCCGCGTCCATCGTGTCTGGGTGTCAAGTTGTTGGTCGGTGCCCTGAGCGCGTGTGCGAGCGTTGCCATGGCTGACGACCCATCCTGCGATGAACGCGTCGAGCTGTCCTGCAACCAAGTCCTTCAGTTCCCTGATCGTGTGATCTCAGAAATCCTCGTGGATAATGACGGTGACGGCAGGACCGATACCCGGGGAACGGCATTCCTGGTCGGGCGGCATTGTGCCTTGACCTCCGGGCATTGCATCTTCGATCGAGACAGCCTCTCGTTCGCCGCGAGTGCCAGTATCCGACCGGCGGTCTGCATGCAGGCCCCCGGCCGGCAAATTCTACAACTCCCGACACGGAATTCGTTTCGCTTCGAAACGACCACGAAATACGCGAGTCGAAACACCACCTGGCCATACAAGTTCGACATCGGGGCCATGCATTTCACCTGCCCCTACGAACAGATCACCACCTTCATGCCTCTGGTCTTCAACTTCGATCCGAACTTCGCTCGAATTGGGGGCTATCCCGGTTTCACTCCGGGTGATCCACATGCCCAGATTCCGGATCCATCCCGCGTCGGTGCTCCCTGGCGGGGGTTCGGTGAAACGGACTATGAGGCCGGCCGGGTGGTCAAGTACCAGGCCAAATCAAGCAAGGGGCATTCCGGAAGTCCGGTGATGTCCTTCGCATTTGACGGCAGTGGCCTGAAGGTCGATGCCTTTGCGATCAACTCGACTGGATGGGTCAACTCCGTCGAATGCGATCGCTCCGGCGGGCCCCGTTTCACCGACAAAAATCGGGAGCTCATCCGAAGCTGGATGAACTTCCGACCCAGCGACGAGGATCGCGATGCCGCTGGTTGTCCAAAAGAGGATTCGGGGAGCAGCAACAGCTGGTGGGATGTCATCGACCTGTACGCAACCCACCCCGAGTGGACACTCAATGGCGATGAGCTTGGTCTCATCGATCCTCCTTCGGCTGAGCCAATGGGTCCTTCTCCCTATCAGTACATGCAGGTGATCCGGGATGGCTTTTATGAATTCGCGGTTTTTCACCTTGATGCCCACGACGCCCAAAGCCCCCGGTTCATCCAGATGCTCGACGCTCCCGGCATGATGCGTCAGGAACAGTGGCAGCCTGGCATGCCCTGGAATCCCGATGAGATGGGCTTCCTCTCCGCCAGCGAGGCGACGATTCTCTTCTCGGCTTCCATGGCCCGTGATCAGTTCGAGGTCGAACCCGAGTGGGGAGCACCCGTCGAACTTGATGAAGTGGCTTCGATCGAGATGCCCCTGCTTCCTGCCGATCTGGATACCAGTGATGACCCCCAGGCCGATGAGATCGACCGTGCCTACGTCGCTCAAGAGTGTCTGGCCGACCTCGACGGTGATGGGGAGGTCTCCGGATCGGACCTCGCCCGCTTGCTTGGGGAGTGGGGTTCGGAGTCGAGTTCCGCCGACTTCAACGGGGACGGGATCGTGGGTCCTGAAGACCTCGCCCAGTTGCTGGGCTCCTACGGTGACTGCAACTGAGCGGTGCACGAACCGCACGCCACGAAGAACACCCCTCGGTCAGAGGGGTGTTCTTCAGGTGTCCGAGGGCGGATATCGATTGAACACTCACCGTATTCGGATGCAGTCCGCTGCGGCCCGAGCCTTGCGTCTGGCATCTGCGGCGGTGCGGCCGGTGGCAAGCGCCACGCCCATTCGTCGGTGCTTTCTGGTCTCAGGCTTGCCGAAGAGGCGGATCTCGGTGTCGGGTTTCGCGAGGGCAGTTTCGAGTCCGCTGAAGCGCGGCGCTTTCTTGCTCGCACGTTCGGCGAGGATGACCGCGCTCGCGCTCGGACCTCGGTAGGTGATGCGGGGAATCGGCAGACCCAGGATCGCGCGCAGGTGCAGTTCGAACTCGGAAAGATCCTGCGAGATCATGGTGACCATGCCGGTGTCGTGCGGCCGGGGCGAGAGTTCCGAGAAGATGACCTCGTCTCCACGGATGAAGAACTCGACGCCGAAGAGTCCTGCGCCTTCCGGGCCCGCGATGCGGTCGGTGATCTTCTTTGCCATGCGCTCCGCCTTGCGGACCAGGGCCTTCGGCATCGGGCAAGGCATCCAGGACTCCTGGTAGTCGCCGCGTTCCTGGCGGTGGCCGATCGGTTCGACGTAGACCGTGCCGCGGCCGCGTTTCACCGCGGAGGCGCGCTGCTTCACGGTGAGCAGCGTAATCTCGTAGTCGAAATCGATGAACTCCTCGACGATGACCACACCCTTGTCGCCGCGCATGCCCTTCAGGGCGTGCTTCCAGCTTTTGGCGATGTCAGCTCTGGTCCGTGCGACCGACTGACCCTTGCCGCTGGAACTCATGACCGGCTTGATCACGCAGGGCAGGCCGACGTTCCCCTCGATGGCGTTCTTGAGCGAGTCGAGGTCGTCTGCGTAGGCATAGCGTGCGGTGGGGAGGTTCAGTTCTTCGGCGGCGAGCGATCGAATCGCGTCGCGGTTCATGGTGAGGTGTGCCGCAAGCGCCGAGGGGATCACGGTGGTGCCTTTGGCCTCGATGTCGAGCAAGGCCTCCGTTCGAATCGCCTCGACTTCGGGAACGACGTAGTCCGGCTTGTATCGACGAACGAGGGTCTTGATCGCCCGTCCGTCAAGCATGTCGATCACCTCGGCGTGGTCGGCCACCTGCATTGCAGGCGCCCCTTCGTAGTGATCGGCGGCGATCACGCGGCAGCCGTAGCGCTGGGCGCAGATCACGAGTTCCTTGCCGAGTTCGCCGGAACCGAGAAGAAGGATGGTTGCAGGGTGGGTGTTCATGGGGACATCTTACGGATCGCCGCTGGTGGGTGAGGGCACTGTGGAGAACCTGCGGCTCCCGGTCCCCGGCCTTCGATCTCGTCTCAGCATGTCTGTGATTCAGAAGCTAGAGTGGACCTCATCCCCCGGAGCCCCGACCCATGGATCTTCTTGGCAACGTCCTGCTTACCGCACTCGTCTTCCAACTGGTCTGGCAGTATGCCTTTCGCTTTGGCAAGGACACCATCGGCAACCCGCGGGTTCCGCAGTACTACCAGAACCACGGTATTCGAGAGATCGTGTTGAGCGCGACCCTTGCTGGAATCATGCTGGTCTGTGCCTGGCGCGCCCAGGCCACTTCGGTGGATCTGGTGCTTCTGACCATTGCCGGCGTCGGGCTCGTCGGCTGCTACTGGATCGCCGTCGGATTCGTGGGACTTGGTCGTCAATTTCCCGAAGACGAAAGCGATGACTTCGTGCCCCACATCAACCATGCGATCCAGGCGGTGGTGCTTGCGCTGGGGCTGGGAATGAAGTGGGCGGCGGCCTGACCGGCGATTCATTGAGCCCGCAGGCACCCGCCCGTAGACTGAGTTCATGAACACTTCAGACCTCATCGGATCACGTCGACTGACCTGCCTGCTTCTGCTGCTCGCTCCGTTGTGGTTGGCTGCTTCGGGATTCGCCGAAGAGAACGACCCCCTTCGTGTGCTCGTCTGGAATGCATGGCGAGGTGGCAACGAGGTGGAGTCCGGCCCCGAGAAGGTGCTGCAGGTCATTCGTGACGTTCAGCCGGACCTCGTTCTGATGCAGGAGAGCTACGACATCGACGGCGATCGGCCTACGCTCGGGCGTTGGATCGCCGAGAAACTCGGGTGGGAGGTCCACCAGGCGGAGAGTCCGCACCTGTGCATCCTCACTCCGATGAAGATCGAGGCGACGTTCTTCCATGACAACTGGCACGGACTCGGGGTGCGGATCACCGATGCCGCCCAGCGCACGTTCGTTGCCTGGTCGATCTGGCTCGACTACCGGGCCTACATCACCTACGAGCTCCGGGATCGGCCGGAGCAGTCCGATGAGGAGTTACTCGCCGCGGAAGACGTTCGTTCAACCAGACTTCAGGAAGCGCAGGCACTGATGAAGCATCTGAAGGACGCCGGGCAGCTTGAACTCGAGGTCCCACTGCTGGTGGGAGGTGACTGGAACAACCCGTCGCACCTCGACTGGACGATCGATACCACGAGGGTCTATCGCAATCGTCGAGCCCTTCCACTTCCGGTCAGCACCCTGATGCAGGAAGAGGGGTTCACCGACACCTTCCGTGCGGTCCACCCCAATCCCGTCCAGAGACCGGGGCTCACCTGGTCGCCGATGTTCCGAGTGAATTCGGAGGGCAAGGCCCAGGGATTCGAACGAATCGATCGTCTCTATCTGAAAAATCCAAAGTCCGGTGCCTGGAAGCTCGAACCGGTGGCGTCTCATGTACTGCCGGTCGTCTGGGAATCGGATTCGATCCCCACTGAGAAACGAACGTTCCCTTCCGATCACGGCGCGGTGGTCGTGGATCTGAACTGGGTGAAGGGCGACTGACTCAGTCCTCGGAGGTGCCGATCTCTTCCGGCAGCTCCAGAAGATTCCGGCTCTGAGCTTCGGGAAGTTCCTCGACGCTCTTGAGCTTGCGTTCCATCGCGCGGGTTCGAGTGCCGGTCTCGCTGATCGTGTTCTGGGCGGTCTTCAACTGCTTCTCGAGCTTTTCCAGCACGTCTCCGAACTTGCCGAACTCGGTCTTCACCGCACCCAGCACCTCCCAGACTTCGCTTGATCGCTTCTCGATCGCAAGGGTGTGGAAGCCCATGCGAAGCGCATTGAGAATCGCACTGAGGGTGGTTGGTCCCGCAATCGTGATCCGCAGTTCATTCAACTGGTCGACAACCTTCTGCCGGCGAAGTGCTTCGGCGTAGAGTCCTTCGGTCGGAAGGAAGAGAATGCCGAACTCGGTGGTATGGGGCGGGGCGACGTACTTCTGTCGAATGTCCCGTGCGGCCGTGATGATTCCGTTTTCAAGTCCCTTCGCAGCCGCCTCGACCGCTTCGGGGTCCGCACGATCCTGCGCCTCCTGCAATCGGATGTAGTCTTCCTGGGGGAACTTCGAGTCCACCGGCAACCAGACCTGATCCTGCGAAGAGGTTCCGGGAAGTCGGATTGCAAATTCCACGATGGCGTTCGATCCGGGAATCGGCTTGACGTTCGATTCCCACTGCGTGGGAGTGAGCATCTCCTCCAGTATCGCGCGCAGCTGCACTTCGCCCCAGGTGCCACGGCTCTTGACGTTGGTGAGGACCTTCTTGAAGTCGCCCACGTCCTCGGCGAGCTGCTTCATTTCGCCGAGTCCCTTCTGGACCGATTCGAGCCGCTCACCAACCTGCTTGAACGCTTCGCCCAGACGTTTTTCAAGCGTGCCTTGAAGTTTCTCGTCGACGGTCTTGCGCATCGCCTCGAGCTTCTTCTCATTGCCTTCTCGAAGCTGGGTCGCCTGCCTGGTCTGTTCTTCGCGCATGCCGGTCAGCTGGAGCACGAGTGTCTTGCTCAGTTGTTCACTCACCGAGTCCAGTCGCTTGCCCATTTCCTCGCGCAGGCGAGTCTCGCTCTTCTCGCGCGCATCCCGGGCGCGTTCGAATTCGTCACGAACCGCCGATTCCTGCTTTCGAGCGAGGGTTCCAAGGGCTTCCTCGACCTGCTCGCCGGAATCCGCTCCCGAGTTCCCTAGAATCACCTTCACGAAGGCGAGCCCGCCCAGCAGGCAGCCGATGGCGGCAAGGATCAGGGTGATGAGTTCCATGACGTCGATGATACCTCCTCCAGCACCCATGACGGGATCACTCCCTTGATTCTGACCACGCTCCTCGCCACAACCCTGCTTTTTTCCCCCGATGTTGAACCAGTGGAGATCGGCTCGCAGCGCCAGCTCTTTGTGGACGATCACGTGATCGATCGATCCCTCGGATTGCAGCAACGCCTGGGCCTTCCTCGTGACGAGGGGCCGGTCTTCACCTTCGATCGATCCTGGGAAGGACCCTTCAGCGGATACTCGACGGTCCTGGTCGATGGCGACCGCTTCCTCCTGTACTACCGGGGGCTTCCCGTGGCGGGTGCCGACGGGACCGATCGGGAAACGACCTGCGTGGCGTTCAGCGACGACGGCGTCCACTGGACCCGTCCCGAACTCGGGCTGCACAAGGTGGACGGTTCGACTGCGAACAACGTGGTCCTCGCCGGCGTCGCCCCGGTCACCCACAACTTCAGTCCGTTCCTCGACACCCGGCCGGGAATCGATCCCCAGCAGCGCTTCAAGGGACTGGGGGGCAACGAGCACACCGGTCTGATCGGCTACGTCTCGCCGGACGGCGTCCACTGGACCCGGGTTCGCGAGGAACCCCTCGTGACCGGGGGGATGTTCGATTCCCAGAACGTCGCGTTCTGGTCGGAGGCGGAGCAGTGCTACGTCTGCTACCTCCGGACCTGGACGGGGGAGGGATACTCGGGCTTGCGAAGCGTGAGTCGTTCGACCTCACCCGACTTCATCGAATGGACCGTGCCGGTGCCGATGAGTTTCGGGGAAGGCGATCTCGAGCACATCTACACCAACCAGACGCATCCCTACGTCCGGGCACCGCAGATCTACATCGCGATCGCCGCACGGTTCATGCCCGGTCGCAAGGTCCTGTCCGATTCGGATGCGAAGCGGCTCGGGGTGAATCCCCGCTACTTCAACGACTGTTCCGATGCGGTGCTCATGACCTCCCGCGGGGGCGCCACCTACGACCGACGGTTCCGGGAGGCGTTCCTCCGGCCCGGGATCGGGCTCGGCAACTGGGTCTCCCGGTCGAACTACCCCGCGCTCAACCTCGTCCAGACCTCCCCGGAGGAGCTGTCGCTCTACGTCAACCAGAACTACGCCCAGCCCAGCGCGGAACTTCGTCGGTACTCGCTGCGAACCGACGGACTGGCTTCGCTCAGCGCGGGCCATGACGGAGGGGAACTCCTGACCCGGGCAATCCGCTTCACCGGCGATCGGCTGGAACTGAACTTCGCGACCTCCGCGGCCGGGGGAATCCGGGTGGAACTTCAGGAGGTCGACGGGACGCCC
>NHEC01000099.1 GCA_002171655.1 Planctomycetes bacterium TMED75 | reverse complement strand
TATCTCGACTACTTACTCAAGGAACCAGCACCAACGCGCGTGCCGGGCGGCCCTTTTAAGAGTCTCGGCGCAACTGCTGTTATTAAATGGAACGAGTTTAGAGCCGGTCGCGAGTTCTAGAATCGCGCTTGTGGGTTGAAGCGATTCGGCAAAACATGACATTATTGGACTAATTTTATTCGAATAGTGGCAAGTATGGCATAAGCGGCGGGATAATAGGGCGTTATGAGACGGCTTTAGGCATACAAGGCGAAAACCTATGGGCTTAGGCCCGCATCACTTGTTGCCAATGAGACACATATGTATTTTTGACCAACATTGTTCTCCTGGTTTTCACTCGTCGATAAGGCTGTTTCCATGAAACTGCTGTCTTTTCACAGCCTCGGTTTTCTCGTTGCGCTTGGCATGTCCAGCGGAGCAAGTGCACAAACCCTGATTCTGACCGGCAATACTCAGCCGCAGACGATGGAGTTTTACTGCATCAATGATACTGGAGTTCTGGAACAGCCCCTTTGCGTCCCTGCTGACCAAACCCAAGCGACACCCAGTGTGCGGGGTAGCCACAGTCTCAAGCAGGAACGACAGGTCGCGACCAAGGCTGACATCATTATTCTCAGCTCAAAAGTCGCAAAGTTGGAGGCGAAACTCGCTCGGATCCCCAACACCTTCAACAACCGTCGTAAGACGGAAAAGCTGAAGGATCAGATCTTGGCCATGCACTATGAGCTCACAATGCTCACGGCCAATCTATCAAACTAAAGCGCGCCGTTGCGGCCCTTCTTCATCACGAAGAAGGGCGCAGGGAAACGATTTAGCGCGCGCGAACGATCATCCGCGTTACGACGGCACCAACCGCAACCACGGCAGCGACAGCGATAACCATCTCGTTGTGGCTGTGAGCAGCCTCAGCGGTGTGCGCTGCGGCGGTTCCAGCGGTGAGCAAAAGTGCAGAAGCAGATGCGATCAAACGGGTCAGGTTTTGCGTTCCTAAGTGTTTGTGTGTTTCGCGCATTCTGACGAATCCCTTGCGCGAATACCATTGAAAAAAGGGACTCTCTCAAGCGCATATGCGCCATGGTCTCGACAACAAAATGCACCGGGTCAGATGGAAATCAACCGCCGCAATTGATCTATGTTCGCATCATCCTTTCGGGTTTGAGCGATGACCTCACCACGCCGCATGACGGTAAAGCTATCCGACAGCCTTTGGGCCCAGTCAAAGTACTGCTCAACCAAGATGATGGACATCTGGCCCTCCTCCTTCAGCGCGCGGATGACATCGCCAATCTGCTGGATGACGTTGGGCTGAATGCCCTCTGTTGGTTCGTCAAGGATCAGCAACCGTGGCTTGGTAATGAGCGCCCGGGCAATTGCCAGCTGTTGCTGTTGCCCACCGGATAAATCACCCCCGCGACGCCCCATGAAATCGGCTAAAATGGGGAACAGCTCGAACACGCGATCGGGGATGCGCCATTGGTTGCGTGGCAAGCACGCAAACCCGCTTTTGAGGTTTTCTTCGACCGTGAGACGCGGGAAGATCATTCGCCCCTGCGGAACATAACCAACACCCGCGCGCGCCAACTGATGACCACTGAGTTTGCCCAGATCCGTCTCGCCTAAGCGTATAGCGCCGCCGCTAAACGGATGCACACCAACAATGGCCTTAAGCAGCGAGGTCTTGCCGACCCCATTGGGCCCCATGACACAGGTCACTTCGCCCGTGCGAGCCTCCAAGGATACACCGTGCAGAATTTGGGATGCGCCATAGGACAGCGTGATATTTTCAGCGACCAAGGTAGACATCGATCACCTCCTCATTATTGACGACATGATCAATGAAGCCCTCGGCCAGCACTGAGCCTTCGTGCAGCACTGTCACGCGGCAATCGAGATTACGGACAAACTCCATGTCGTGTTCGATCACGACGACGGAGCGGGTCTTGGACACCTCGCGCAAAATGTTAACGGTGCGCTCGCGTTCTGCCGGCGTCATGCCGGCTGCGGGTTCATCGACCAGCAACAATTTCGGCTCCTGCGCGAGTAACATGCCGATTTCGAGCCATTGCTTCTGTCCGTGCGACAGGATCCCTGCCTCGCTTTGCAGCACATCTTGCAGGTTGATCTGCTCTGCCACGTCTTGCACCCGCTCTCGATCCGATCGGTTGAGCGCATAGAAAATGCCTGCGATGGGATCCCGTGGGTTGGCGAGGGCCATCATCAGGTTTTCGAAGACGGTTTGGTGTTCAAAGACTGTTGGTCGCTGGAACTTACGGCCAATGCCCAGACGGGCAATTTCGGCTTCGGACCGCCGAAGCACATCCGTCGAGCCAAACACCACGCGGCCTTTATCGGGGCGCGTTTTGCCGGTGACGACGTCCATGAATGTTGTCTTTCCCGCACCATTGGGGCCAATGATCGCGCGCAATTCACCGTCTGCGATCGAAAATGACAGGTCATTCAAGGCTTTGAAACCGTCAAAGGACACGGTGACTGACTGCATCATCAAGAGCGATGAACCAGAGTTCAAATCACTGCTCTCAAAACTCGATGTTGTTCGAGGCGACGGCGGCTCAGCCGGGATCGGTGCCATGTTAAGCACCATTGGGGGATACTTACTCATGCGCTGGCGACCACTTCACGTCCAGATGATACCTCGGGCGGCTCTTGTTCCGGGTGTTCTGAAGCTCCGCCTGCGCCAGCACCTGCGACCAACCTTGGTTTCACCAAACCCTGCCACGTCATACCCATTATATCATGCCAAAGTCCCATGATCCCTCTAGGCAGGAACAGCGTCACCAGGACAAACATCAGCCCCAGCACGATCGGCCAAAACTCTGGCCAAGGCACCCCGCTGACATCGATGGACGCAGCACCAAAACCGATGGAATTGATCCAGCCCCCTGTCAGTGCAGAACGGAGCAAATTGGCGGTGATTGCCCCAACAATCGCGCCGTAAATCATGCCGCGACCACCCAGGGCGACCCAGACCGCGATCTCAATCGACTTTAAGGGGCCAAAGCTGTCGGGGTTAATGATACCAGCTTGCGGAGCAAACAAAGCGCCGGCCACGCCCGCCATCATGGCGGAGATCACAAAGGCGAAAACCTTGTAACCCTCGACCTGATACCCCAGAAACCGAACGCGGTCTTCGTCATCGCGAATGCCGCGAATAACGTTGCCGAACTTGGATTGTGTCAGAAACAACGTGATGGCATAGCCCACCATCAGCGCGACGCCAGAGGCAATGAACAACAGCGCCTTGGTCGATGGCTCAGTCGTNGACGCCCCCATCACATTTTGCAGGCCCGACAGTCCGTTATTCCCGCGCAAACCGAACTCGTTCATGATGAACAAGTAGCCAAGGACCAGCGTNAGNGCTTGNGTGATAATNGAGAGATAAACCCCCGTCACTCGGCTGCGAAACGCCANCCACCCGAACCCAAANGCGAGCGCNCCCGGAACGATGAGGACCANCAAGGCATGGAACCAGAATTGGTCTGCCAGNAGCCAAAACCACGGCCACGGGTCTTCACCCTGCCCCACGACGGAGAAAATAGACTGTTTGACCGCTTCATCNCGNGCGACNGCNTCGGTGATTTGGGCCAGTTTCTCGTCTGCGGTGGCATAAATCAGGTTCATGCCAATGGCGTAACCGCCCAACGCGAAGAACGCNCCGTGACCGAGCGACAGAATTCCGCAGTAGCCCCAGACCAAATCCATAGCNACGGCCANCAGCGCAAAACACAAGATCTTGCCNAACANCTGCACCATGGTATCCGGCAGCGCTCCACTGCCGCCNGTGAACGAACCGTTGGCCAGCGGGACATAGACCATGAATGCCGCCAGCAANGCGAACACCACCAGCATNGAAATAACCGGAGAGGCTCGCCGATAGCGACGGCCCAAATCGGTGTATTGTGTTGGGGTCATCATAGCTCAGCCGACCTTCCCTTTTGCGCGAACAGTCCGCGCGGACGGAATTGAATGAAGCCGATGACGGCGACGAGGATAATGGCTGTGGCAAGCAGTGTATTGTTTGGAAACAGCGGCTCGACCAACTTGGTTGCCATGCCCACAAGGCCCGCGCCAACCAGCGCCCCCCATAGACTGCCGACGCCCCCAACCACGATCACCATAAAGCTTGGGATGATCAGATCCGTCCCCATGTCAGGATTGGTCTTCAACACCTGACTCAGCACAGCCCCGGCCAGACCCGCGATGCCAGATCCCAGGCCGAAAGTCAGGTAATCGACACGGCTGGAGTTGATGCCCATGGTTTTTGCGATGGCGCGGTTCTGTGTGACGGCGCGCATTTCAAGGCCAAAGCGCGAACGCTGCAAAAACAGCAACAGGCCAAAGAAGACAGCGAGCGCGATCCCAAAGACGAAAAGTCGGGGCGTGGTAATGCCTAAAATGGGATTGAGAGACAGATTACCAGCCAACCAATCCGGGGTCACGATGGGTCGGTTCTGTGGGGTGAAAATTAAGCGGAAGGACTGTTGCAGAACCAGTGACACGCCAAAGGTCGCCAGCAGGGTTTCCAGCGGACGACCGTAGAGGAACCGGATCACCAGTCGTTCCAGAATAACCCCGGCGATAAACGCAACGGCAAAGGCAATCGGGATCGATATGAGTAAGCCCACGCCGGACGAAACCGGCAAGGAGGTTTGCACCACAAACGTCGTGTAGGCTCCGATCATGACAAACTCGCCATGGGCCATATTGATGACCCGCATGACGCCAAAAGTGATGGCGAGGCCAATGGCGCTCAGCAGCAGAACCGAGGCTTGGGACAGGCCAAACAGGATGTTGTTGCCAAAATTGTTGAGCGCCACGCGAGTTTCGATGCTGGCAAGCCGCGCCTGTGCCGCTTCTGTTATCTCGGGCGCTTCGTTTTTATCGTTGGCAACCCGCTGAACGGCCCCTCGTACGGATGGTTCCAGACGGTCGCCCATGGTTTCTAAAGCGGCCAATTTATCAGCGGCGTCCGAAACAGCGAAGGTTGCGATCAGCGCGGCGGTCTCAAGGGCCGATTGAACCCCTGCAACGGTTTCGGTCGCCAACGCTTGTTCGAGCAAAGCCAAGGATTGCACTGTTGGTTTTTTCGAGATTTGCTCAGCCGCCGATAACCGCTTTTCAGGGTCAACGCTGCTGAGGTCCAGCGCGGCTAAGCCGGGCCGGAGAATGGCCTTAATCGGCGTCGAATTCTTTACTTTTTTGGTATCTTTCTTACCGACTGAACCAAGCGCATCGCCCGTAATGGGGTCGCTCAGGTCGTAGCCTGAATCAGTCTTGTCGGCGAAGACAATCAGGTTGTCGCTGCGACGGTAATGCAGGCGGCCATCAATCCAACCTTCAAGCACGTCTCGGGTCTGGGGATCACGGGTGGCGGCAACGTCGGCGGCGATTTCTTTAATCGTTGCTGTTTTACCAGCCGCGAGATCGTCCGACCGGCTGGCCAGAATGTCGCCAAGCGACTGCGCCGAGGCCCATGCGGGGCTCAATATAATCAGCGCAACAAGGAGGGTGAGCAAACGAAGCATGGCGTCAGCCTTTGCTGAGGAGACAGGACTACGAGACTGCTGACCCGCTGGACTTTGGGCCAAGGAATGGGTTCAGCGAGGAGCGAAAAAACAGTATGGGAAGGCCGACTGCGAGGAGGCAGTGAGCGACCTTCCCAAGATTAGTCAGAGCTGATTAGTAGTTCTGACCAAAACACTCGCCGGTTTCGGTGTCGTAGTTACCGCAATCGACTTCAGAGTCTGCCCAATCGGACATCCGTGTCGCAGAAGCTGCAAGGTAGTCGGTCCAAGCGTCGCCCGGGACTTCGGTGGTCTGTGAAACAATGTCGAACTGGCCATCGTCCTGAATTTCACCAATCAACACTGGCTTTGTCAGGTGGTGGTTTGGCAGCATGGTTGCTTCACCACCGGTGAGGTTTGGCACGGACATGCCGTAAATCTCTGGGCGCCAGTCAGCGTAAGTTTCGGAGCCAGCAGCTTCGACAGCCTGTGCCCAAAGCTTGAAGCCGATGTAGGTTGCTTCCATTGGGTCATTGGTGACGCGTTCATCGTTGCCGATGAAGCTCTGCCATGTTTCAACAAACTCGTCGTTTACGTCAGCTTCTGCAGACTGGAAGTAGTTCCATGCTGCGAGGTGACCGACCAGTGGGCCTGTATCCAAACCGGAAAGCTCTTCCTCACCAACGGAGAAGGCCACAACCGGAATGTCTTCAGCAGAAATGCCTTGGTTTGCGAGTTCTTTGTAGAACGGCACGTTGGCGTCTCCGTTGATCGTCGAAATCACGCCGACCTTTTTACCCGAAGCGGACAGATCCTTAACCGTCGAAACGATGGTCTGCCAATCTGAGTGACCGAAGGGGGTATAGTTCACGAAAATATCTTCTGCTGCGATACCTGCATCAAGAAGGTATTGCTCAAGAATGGTGTTGGTTGTCCGTGGGTACACGTAGTCCGTACCGAGCAAGGCAAAGGACTCAACGCCCAGTTCTTCCAGGTAGTAGTCAACCGCTGGGATCGCCTGCTGGTTCGGTGCTGCGCCGGTGTAGAAGACGAACTTGGAGGACTCTTCGCCCTCGTACTGCACGGGGTAGAACAGCGGAACGGACGCCAATTCTTCAATGACCGGCAGGACCGACTTACGCGATACAGATGTCCAGCAACCGAACATCACGTCCACGCCTTCAATTTCGATCAGCTCACGCGCTTTTTCGGCGAAAAGCGGCCAGTCAGAAGCTGGGTCAACGACGACCGCTTCAAGCTGCTTACCGAGCAGTCCACCAGCTTTGTTCTGCTCGTCGATCATCATCAAGACCGTGTCTTTCAAGGTGGTCTCAGAGATGGCCATCGTGCCGGAAAGGGAATGAAGAACGCCAACTTTGATGGTGTCGTCCTCAGCAAGGGCAGCGTTCGCAGACAGCGCGCTCACAAGCGCCCCTGCTGCAATCAGGAACTTTTTCATGGTTCAGGATTCCTCTTGGTTTTTTATTACATTTTTTTGAACCGAAGGAGCCGGTTCGGAACGCTGGTGAAACGTTCTGAACAAAAAGTTATTCAAGCCGCCCGCAGATGGTCTAGTGCTGAATCTGGCACGGCCTGTTGCTCAAAATCGGACAGGCAACGAAATCTCAAAGCGCACAGCGCAGAGAGAAGCGCACCCTAAGCCGGTGCGAAATACTGTTGGTCGCTGCCAGTGTTTCGGCTCAATTCAACCGCGTCACAGCACAAATGGTTAAGCCGTTGAGTGATAAAAACTGGTGATGTGTGGACCAATTCCTCTGAGGCCCAGGCGTAGGATTTTTTCAGCCGTTCCGGTACGAAATAGCGCCGTTGTAGAACCGACGAGACCCTTTCTCGGCCTGCCCCTGACACACCACCGCTGGCCACAGTCGCTCGTTTATTTTCAGGTTTACGGCCTCGGGCTAAACCGCACCAACTCCGACATTTTAGGTGTTGGTTGCAAGATTGTCCGCACAACCGTTGCGCTCCGCCGGATGGTTCAGCACAGGCACGAGGGATGGGTCTCCTCAGCGATTGTCATTAGGTCATACAATCAAAGGCGACTGTTAATGCATTATTGAGCAGAGCAAATGCACTCTGAAGATGACCCCGCAGTGATGGCCCTTCACCCCCTTTCACCATCGCAGGATCAGGGCAAACCTTAACGGGGGCTCTCCCCACAGGCACACGGGCATCCACCCTTCCCCAAGGCCACCATTCGTTGCCATAAAGTCAGTGCCAAGAACCACCAGAAGCACGAGCTGTAACCGCGTGCATCAGGGCCAATGACTCTGGCTCCATAGCGCCAAATTCCCGCCCAAAAAACGGGCAGAAACTTGGAACGAGCCTGACCCCGTGGGGGGAAGACAGCCGTTCGGGTCGCTTTCCCGGCACCAATTGGCCTCATCGGTCGAGACTCCAAGGAATCACGTGAAGTGTATTTTCTGACGCTGCCTGAGGCAATTTGCCCGCGCGTCTCGCAAAAACATGACGCTCCCAGACTTTTTCTAGCGGTGCCAATAGAGCACAATCTGTGGATATTCGACGGAGGAGCACAGGCGAATGGAATTCAGCGTTCAGTTGTCTTCGGATTACCCCAACAAGGATTATGGGGGCGGCCGGGTCTATCAGGACATGATTGGTCAGGCGGTCTTGGCGGATCGGCTGGGTTTTGATTCGATTTCAATCACGGAGCATCACTTGGTGAACTGCCTGATGATGCCCGCCCCCCTGACCTTTGCGGTCAAACTTGCGGCCCATACAAAAGACGTTAAGATTTTGACCTGCGTGGTCGTGCTGCCGCTGCACGATATGCGCACCTATGCCGGTGAGGTGGTGGTTGCCGACATCTTTTGCGACGGTCGTTTGTATCTAGGCGCAGGACGCGGCGCGTTCAAGTTTGAAATGGAACGCATGGGTGTGCCGATGGCGGAAACCCGCGAGCGGTTCGACGAGAGCCTTGATGTGCTGCAGGCTTTGCTCAATGAGGAAGAAGTCAGCTGGGACGGAAAATACTACCAGTTTGACCCCATGACGATTATGCCCCGCCCTGTCCGCCCCGGTGGTCCACCGATGATGATGGCCGTCATGAACCCCGAAGGCATTTATCACTGCACAAAGCGCGGTTTCCATATCCAAACAACGCCACTTTCCGGCAATCACCAGATGCTGGTCGATCAAGTTGAGGCGTTCAAGCGGGGCAAAGCAGACATGGACGGTGCAGGAGACCATCTAACGCTTTCACTGTCCCGCGTGTCGCACGTCGCCAGCTCTCAGGCTGAGCGGGCTCGGAAGAACCGAGCGGCATACGACTACTATTGCCGGTTTGATAATATCTTCCTTGGTCCCGGCGTCGTTGACGCGGGCATGATCCGCCAAATCCCCCGGAAGCAATCAGCGGCGGAGCTGGAAAAAAGCCTGCTTATCTGCACGCCCTCCGAGATGCTCGATAAGCTGGGGCCGTATCAGGAGCTTGGTATTGATCGCGTGATCATGAACATGAATTTCGGCCTGGAGCAGCAAGACACCTTGGACGCCATTCAATGTTTCGCCGAAGAAGTCATGCCGCACTTTTCACAGCGCAAGGCGCCAAAACTCTCAGCGGTGGGATAAGTACAGCATGACCAAAGCCATCGATT
>NHEC01000098.1 GCA_002171655.1 Planctomycetes bacterium TMED75 | reverse complement strand
TCAATGATGAAGTGGGGCGGGTGCAGCAGCTCCACCGATCGGCGGGTGGGCCATGAGGTTCCTCCTCTTCCGATGCCTGCCCCCGCTCCTGGTGGCGATTCTCTTTCTTCTGCTGTGGGAAGCGATCGTCGTGGTCTTCGAGATCAAGCCGTTCCTGCTCCCGTCTCCGATTGCGGTCTGGGAAGCGGGAGTCCTTCATTGGGAGCGACTCTTCCATGCAGCCCTGCGCACGGGTGGATCCGCTCTCGTGGGATTCGTACTCGCCGGTACGGTGGGGGTCGCCCTCGGCAGCCTGCTGGGTTTGTCACGTTGGCTTGAACGGGGTTTCTATCCACCGACACTGCTGCTTCAGATGGTTCCCCTGATCGCGATCGCCCCGCTCTTCGTGATCTGGTTTGGCTTCGGTGCACGTTCGACGATCGCCGCCACTGTGGTGGTGGCAATCTTCCCCGTGATCGCGAGCACCCTCGGAGGCATTCGTGCAACCGACCCGCAACTGTTGGAGCTCTTTCGATTCAATCGGGCGAGCAGGCTTCAGACCTGGTGGAAGCTGCAACTTCCTTCAGCCTCGCCGTCGATCATCACCGGCCTGAGAGTCGCGGCCGGTCTTTCGGTGATCGGTGCGATCACCGCCGAATTCGTGAGTGGCTACACCGGGGATTCCGCGCCTCTGGGGTCGATCATCATCGCGTCCGTCCAGAATTTTCAGACCGCCCTGATGTTCGCCGCGGTACTGATGTCCTCTCTGGTCGGCTTTCTGCTGTTCGGCATGGTCAACGTGCTCGGATGGATCATCCTTCACCGCTGGTATGGAGAACGCAACTGATGTTTTCGATGTCTGAATCCACGAGTCGATTGCTCGGTCCAGCCACGCTGATCGTGGCCTTGATCACCTGCTTGCTGTCCGGTCCGTTCCTCACTGGCTGCAAGCCCTCCGAGAAGAACGGCGAGCCCTCCACCTCGGTCAATGTGAAACTCCAGCTGAACTGGGTACCCGAGCCGCAGTTCGGTGGCATCTACGAAGCAAGGCGCCTGGGGCTTTTCGATACCGATGAATTGACCGTCGAGGTGCGTGCGGGTTCCGGGGGGATTTCCGCTCCACAGTTGGTGGCGACCGGTGAGGTTGAATTCGGCATCGTCGGTGGTTCGCAGGTTCTGCAGCTCAACCAGGAGGGGGGTGAACTGGTTGCGCTCTTTGCGGTGTACCAGCACGACCCGCACGGAATCATGGTGCCTGCCGACTCCTCGTTCACCACGCTCAAGGAACTCTGGCAGTCGACTTCCGCGACGATTGGAGCGGAGTCCTCGCTCGCGTTCATCAAGGCTCTTGATCAGGCGATTGGAGCCTCCAAGGGAGCTCGCTTCGTTGCCTACAACCTTCCTGCATTTCGAGCCGGACGCCAGTCCGCCTCGCAGTGTTTCGTGACCGCGGAACCGATCACCCTCGAGCTCGAAGGGTTCAAGACCCGCGTTTTCTCGGCAGCTGAGGTCTCGGGATTCGATCCCTACAACACGGTGTTGGTCACTCGACGTTCCTATCTGGCGGCACACCCTGAGATCTGCCAGCGGATGGTCGATGCCTTCACCCGGGGCTGGTCTGGTTACACCACCGACTCCGCCTCCACCAATGAACTTCTTGCAAAGCTCAATCCCTCCATGTCTCGCAAGGCGATGGACCTGGCTGCGCAGAGGCAGCTTCCTCTGATCATCGACGATACGACCCGGCGCCTCGGGCTCGGGTGCATGACCAAGCAGCACTGGACCACGATGGCCGAGCAACTGGTTTCCCTTGAGCTGCTTGATGGCATTCCTGACATAGATCAGCTCTTCCGCTGGTCGGTAGAGAAAACTACGGCTGTGGCTCCTTCTGGTTGATCTGTACTCGGTGCGCACCACTGATCAGATATACTCCCCGCAGGAGTATCTATGCGGATAAATGTGGTCATCGGAGCCTTTGCATCTCTACCGCCGGCTCCCGCGGGTGCGGTGGAAAAGGTCTGGGCGCAACTTGCGGCCTCCATGGCCGCATCCGGTCACGAAGTCACCGCCCTCTGCCCCGCCTGGGGTGATTTGCCTGCCACCGAGGAGGTCGACGGTGTTCACTACATCCGAAGTTCCGGATTCAAGCGTGTGGGTTCCACCTTGCGCGAGCTGCCTCTGGAGTATCGGTATGCCCGTTCGATGCGTCGGTTGCTTCCGCCTGCTGACGTCACCGTGTGCAATTCGTTCTGGATGCCGGTGCTGCTCAAAAAACAGAAGGCACGCTTCGGACTGATCGACTTGCACCTTCAGCGTTTTCCGAAACGTCAGATGTTTCTCTATCGCAAGATCGATCGAATCAGCACGGTTTCCGAGGCGATCGCTACGGCCGTTCGAAGTCAGACTCCTTCGGTCGGGCATCTGCTCGATGTCATTCCCAATCCCGTGGATCTCGAGGTTTACCACCCTCCCGAAAAACGTTCTGACCGAGCTCGCCTCGAGGTCCTCTTCCACGGCCGCATCCACCCTGAAAAGGGAATCAACGTCCTGATTGATGCCACGCGAATCGCCCAGCGACTCGGTGTGGTGTTTGACGTGGCGGTGACCGGTCCCCACCAACGCGAGATGGGAGGGGGCGGTGACGCCTACCTTTCCTCACTTCGTACCCAAGCCGAGGGATTGCCGGTTCGATTCGAGAGCCCGGTCTTCGACCAGCATGAGTTGGCTGATCGACTCCGCCGATGCGACATTCACTGCTATCCATCGTTGGCCTTTCATGGTGAAGCCTCACCCGTGGCACCGGTGGAGGCGATGGCGTGTGGTGCGGTCCCGGTGGTCAGCGACCTTCCGCAGTTCTCGGGCTACGCACGGCACATGGAGACCGCACTGGTCTTCGAGCGTGAGGGATCCGGTGCGCCGGAACGACTTGCCGAGGCTCTGATCAAACTGGTGAAGGACGATGCCTTGCGTGATCGACTTCGCAGCGCTGCACTCCAACAAGCCCAGGACCTTGCCGTTGATCTCATCGCCGCTCGTCATCTGGAAGACTGGAAACGCCTGCAGGATCAATCTCAAGGTGGTGGTGGGTGAACGCGGCCGCCTCTGAACCGGATTCCAGTCCTTCCGCGGTCTTTGGGGCTTCCTGGCCACCAGTGCTCCTGATGTTGGTTCTGGCAACCGCCTTTCTGCTGGGCGACCACATCCTCGATTCCCAGCAATACGACCAAGATCTCTACCACATTCAAGTGATCCGTCAGTTCGAAGCTCAACTGCCAACCCCTGACCTGTCCAACTACGGGGCTGCAACCGGTCCGGGTTACCATCTTGCCTTCGCCATGGTGGGATCCTTGATCGGTTCGGACCTTCAGACTCTTCGATGGTTCTCACCAATCATCGCGATCGGACTGATCGTGGTGGTGGCAGGATTCTGCAGTACCTGTTGCAAGCCACTGGCTGCGGCACTACTCACCACGCCTCTGGCCGTGTCCTACTACCTGCTGGGCAGCGCGGTCTACCTTCAAACCGACAACCTCGCTTGGTTGTTGGTAGTGCTCGCGCTGGGTCCACTCATCTTTCGTCCCACTTGCGGGTGGATCTTGCTTCGCTCTGGTTTGTGTCTCCTCCTTGCGGTCTTTGTGCGTCAGAACTTCATCTGGCTTGCCGGACCGATCGTCCTCTGTGGACTCCTCACGACTCCTCTGGCTCGGCGAATTGTGGTGTTCGAGTCGGGTTCCGTAGATGGCGAGCGCACCTCCCGAACCCTCTGGCGGTTGAGCCTTCTGGTGGTGGTTCCCGGATTCCTTCTGCTTGGTGCGTTCCGATGGACCTGGGGAGGACTGGTTCCCCCGAATTTCCAGTACTTTCATTCATTCCACGTGGTCTGGGTTGCGGCTGGTTTCGCTCTTGCCTTGGTCGGCCTCTACGCACCATTCTTCTTGCTCGCAATCCCACGTTGCGGGGGTTTGATTCGGCAAAAGTCGAGTTGGTTGATCCTGGCCGGGGTGGTGGGAGCTGCTTGCGCACTGGTTCCTTGCAGCAGTTTCGACCCTGAGTTCGGACGCTCTGGTGGGGTGATGTGGAAACTCGTCAGGCTGGGTCCGGAGTTTGCGGATCGTTCACCGGTACTTGGTTTCTTCGCTGCGATGGGGGCGGCTTCGCTGTCACTCATCTGGTTTGCCATCTGCCAGGCTGGTCAGCAGCGGGGAGGACTGGTTCTCCTGTGCAGCTGGTTGGCAACGACCTCGACCATGTTCCTGAATTCCCAGTCCTACCAGCGTTATTACGACTTTCCTTCGCTGCTGGTGCTGGTCTGGGGAATCGCTCTCTGCCTTCGTGGTCATCCCGCCGCTGATCGCCGCGTTGCCTACGGTCCGCCGCTGTTGACAGTACTTTTGGCTGCGCTGTTTGCACTTTCAATTCTCTGACCCTTCCCCCGAGGCGTTGCTCGTCCACTCAGGAATCTGCATGAGCTGCTCTGGTCCACGAACCATTCTTCATTGCGATCTCGATGCGTTCTTCGCTTCCGTCGAGCAGATGGATGATCCGTCTCTCAAGGGGCGTCCGGTACTGGTGGGTGGGCGCGGGCCCCGGGGGGTGATCGCGGCGGCCAGCTACGAGGCCAGGACGTACGGATGCCACAGCGCACTGCCCACCCGAATCGCGCTCCAGCGCTGTCCGCATGCGGTGCTGGTGTCCGGGCGTTCGGATCGGTATGCCGAACTGAGTCATGCTTTCATGAACATTCTTGAAGACTTCAGTCCACTGGTGGAGGTGGTGGGGTTGGACGAAGCGTATCTGGACGTCACCGGATCCAGGCGATTGCTGGGAGACGGTGCCGTCATCGCCCGGCGGATACGAGATCGAACGCTCAACGACCTGGGTCTGGTGGTGTCGGTCGGGGTCGCACCCAACTGCTTCGTGGCCAAGATCGCTTCGGATCTCGAGAAGCCGGATGCCCTGTGTGTGATCGCACCCGAGGGCCTTGCCGAGCGGCTTTCGACACTGCCGATCGAGCGAATGCGGGGGCTGGGGCCTCGGTCGGTCGATCGTTTCAAGCTCGAGGGGTTTCGTACCTTTGGTGACCTTCAGAAATCCTCTCCCGAGCAGCTTGCTGCGCGCTTTGGCGATTCTGCCGCACGTTTTCACCGACTGAGTCTGGGGGTCGATGAGCGTCCACTGACTTCCGAACGGCTGGCCAAGAGCATTGGTCAGGAACGGACCTTCGACGAGAACATCTCAGATCTCGAGATTCTCAAGGGAATCCTGCTGGGGGAGGTGGAACAGGTCGCCGAGCGATTGCGGCGAAAGGGTGCTTCCGCGACCCGGGTGACTCTCAAGATCCGATTTGGTGATTTCCAGACGATCACTCGCAGCCGGACCATGTCCGAGGCCACATCGGTGACCGTGGTGCTCTGGAAGATCGCACAGGAACTCTTCGATGAGTGGGCTTCGAACAGCTTCCAGCCGGTACGACTTCTGGGTTGTTCGGTCGGAGGCTTTGACGAATCGCCTGAACAGTCCTTGTTCAAAGATCCTTCTCAGGAAAAGGCCAAGCGGATCGACGCCACCACCGATCACATCCTCGATCGTTTCGGGGCGCATTCGATCTCACGTGCCCGTTCGGTTCGGCGTGGTGGCCGGCGCTGAGTTCGCATACTCCAACGAATGTCGCATTCAGTCCCGTGCACTCAGCGTGAGTTGGACGGTCTGCTCTTCGCCGTCTCTGAGCAGAAGGATCTCTACTACGTCTCCAGGTTCGTGCTTTCGCAGCTGCTCGATGAGTTTCGACCTGCTGTCGAGTTGGATGTCGCCCCATTTGAGGAGGCGATCGTCTACCTGGATGACATCGTCACCACCGGCACTCTCTTCGCGGACGAAGACGATCCGAAGTCCGGGCTCACCCTCGTCGACGGCGGTACGAAATCCGAATTTGACCTTCGGCATGCTGGTGCGTCGGGTCTGGCTCGGCCGGTCTCGCTGACTTCGTCTTCCGCTGGTGAATTCGAAGCGTTCCGGTCGTACCGCGGCATCAAAGGCCAGTTCGTGGAAGAGCTCCGTGGTGGCGAGGCCGCCCTCGTAGTTGATCAGATCCACGGTATCTCGGGAGGTGTGGTAGTCGTTGTGCAAGGGGAAGGGGGTGATCGCGAAGAGGATGGGAATTTCGCGACGGTAGAAGTTCGTGTGGTCACTGCCACCCGAGGTCCGTTCGGATTCCACGATCTCCAGTTCGGATTCCGCGAAATGACCTCGAGCCCAGTCCGCCATTTCCTCCCCGGTTCCAATCCCCGAGATGCTCAGGCGCCGGTCGCCTTCGATTCGGCCGATCATGTCGAAGTTGATCATCAACATCAGATCTTCCAGGGGCTGTACGGGGTTGTCGACGTAGTAGCGCGATCCATTGAGACCGCTCTCTTCGCCATCGAAGGCGATCAGGATCACGTCGCGCAGCGGCATGTCCTCGGGAGCTTCGTCGTAGGCGGTCTGCAGCGAGCGCGCGAGCATGATCAGCGCAGCCACTCCGGAAGCATTGTCGTCGGCGCCCGGATGCAGCTTGCCGGGACCTTCGTTGCTGCCGAAGTCGCCCATGCCAAGGTGGTCCATGTGGGCCCCGATGACCACGTATTCATCGCCGAGTTCGCCGCGCCCCTCGACTCGGGCCATGATGTTTTCGCCCCACTGAGTGACTTCGACCGCGCTGGTTCCGGTCATGGTCACTTGCTTTTCTCCCAGGTGAACGACCCCGGAATCGCCCTCGTCGGCAAGGTTTCTCCAGTCAAGGATCGAGCGTTCGTCGCCGGTGGCCTGCATCATCCGTTCTGCGGCCTCCGGAGTCATCATGAACACCGGGATGTCGTCCAGATATGGTTTTCCAGAGATGAAGAGCTTTTTTGCACGAGGATCATCGGCTTCCGGAGGGTTGACCAGAATCACGGCCTCTGGATTCAGCTTGCTCACGGCTCTGAACTTAGGCTCCATGTTGATCTTCGACGACCAGCCTTCATCCTTCCAGCGACTGCTTCCGGTCTCGTCCATCGGTTCGAACCTGAACATGACCGCGATGCGGCCTGAAAGATCAGCGTCTTCCTCGAAGCTCGAGTAGCCATCCGGTCCTTCAGCGATGCCGTAGCCCACGAATGAAAGTGGTGCATCGACGTCCGCATCCGAACCAAGCTGAGTCATTTCGTAGTCCGAGCCCTGTTCGAAGTTCATGCCTCCGACTGCCAGTCGTCGGTTTTTCATGACATTCTGACTGCCCAGCGGAAAACGCTGTCGGTAGGAGAAGGTGCCTGGTTCCTCGCCGGGAACCGGGGGGGTCAGCCCGCGTACCTTGAACATCGTCTCGACGTATTCTCGAGCGAGTTCCATCCCCCGGGTCCCGGGAAGGCGTCCGTCCATCCAGGGGCTGGCGAGGATGATCAGGTGCTCATGGAATTCACGCACATCCGCCGGGGAATCTCGATACGCATTGGAGAGCGGAGCCCAACTTCGGAGTTCTTCCTCGGCCTCCTCTGCTGCTCTCAAGCTGGCCACTCGTTCGCGCATAGCCTCAGCTATCTTGGCTTCCTCAGCCTCCGAGTCATAGTTCGCAATCTCGTCTGCGGTCGCCTCTTGTGCGGTGGTGATGAGCGCTTTGGCATCCTCAGCCTTGGAGTTTCGGTTCGCTTCCGAATCCTGTGCCATCGATGCTGTTGCAAGCGTCGCGACGGCCAGTGCCAGCAGGAACGATCCTCGGTTCTCGATTCGATGCACGGTCTACTCCTTAGGGTGGTTGTATCAGCCGCTCTGGCAGGGTCATCGCGGCGGTTCAGCATGGTACCGTATCCGCTCTAGACCATGCTGAATCCCACGTGTGGGTTCGGATTGGGGCTTTTGATCCTAGGATTACGCACATGTGGATTCCGTTTTCCAGTCATTCATGGATTCGACCGGCAGGACTGCCGCATTTCATCCTCTTGCTGACGGTGGTGGGGGCACTTTGTTCGATCAGCTCGGTTCATGCTTCGGATCACCTCGACCCGGTGGACGGTCCGCACGTCGAAATCAAGGTCGACCTCGGTTCCGACAAGCTCGTGATGCAGGTCACCATGAACATTGTGTTCCTCGACCAGGCCATGGTGTTCGAGCGCGAGCGATTCGATGTGATCGATCCCAGTGAAGGTCCGGCTCTGCTGGAGGTGCTTGATACCTGGGCGGATGAAAACCTGGTGGCGCGCATCGACGGAGTCGAGGTCCAGCCACTGGTCGAGGGTCTGATGATCAACGACCCCGACACCTCGATGTTGTCGCTGATGCGACAGACGGGCATGAGGGGATTGCGAAAGGTCCGCTTCAACCTGGAGTGGTCAATCAAGTCCGCGCCCCAGGAGATCGAACTCTCCTGGCCTTCCTACCCACCAGACACCACCATTGATCCGGTTGATCCGCCTCCAATGCAGATTGCGGGTGAGGCAGCGATCGAGGGAATTCGTGAAGCCGTGTTCTTCACCGTTGATTCGCCCGTCTGGTTGTGGCGAAGTGGTTCCACCTCGATCGAGGAGCGACTGGTCGCGATCCCACCACCGACACCGCGCGAGCCCTGGGAAATTCCGTTGCTGTCCGTACTCATCGGAGGCCTTGCCCTGATCATCGGTCTCAGTCTGCTCGTGTCATCTCGGCGGACCAGAGCGGTCACTGGTTTGGTGGTCATGGTTCTTGGAGGGGGGTGTGCCCTGCTGCTGGCTGAACTCATGGTCTTTGATTTCTCACCACCCGGTGGATCGCGTCTGGAACCGCCAACCACGCAGCAGGCGGAGGATCTTTTTGTTCCACTCCATGGCAACATCTATCGCGCCTTCGACTACGTGGAGGAAAGTGATGTGTACGACGCCTTGGAACGAAGTGTCTCCGGCGAACTCCTCGACGAGCTTTATCGCATGATCTACGCGAGTCTGGTCATGGAAGAAGCCCAGGGAGCCACCAGTCGGGTCCTTGCAGTCCGCCCCGTGGAACTTGAAATCGAATCGATCGAGGTCGACTCCGAGCGATCCATGGTGTTTTTCACCGCTCTGTACCGCTGGCAGGTGGATGGTCGGGTCGCGCACTGGGGTCACATGCATGAACGGACCAACGAGTACCTGGCCCGCACGAAGGTGGTGGGTTCATCGGAAGGTTGGCGCATCGAATCCATCAAGCTGCTGGAGCAGGAACGAATCGATCCGATCATCAGCGATCAGTCGGGGCTCGGCCCTGCCCCGGACCAGGATGAATTCATGGACGATGAATTCGAATTCTGATCGAGGGTCACTGCACTCTTCGCAATGACCATCCCCGGACCTCAACATCCTCGGCCGCCATGCAACAGGGTGCCCCCTTCACTTCAATACCGGCACGTTCCACCAGCTGATCATCAAGCGAGAGGACCTGCGCTTCTTTCAGATTCCATGGTTTGTGGTGGACCGCACCCCGCCAGATCCTGCCTGCATGTTCTGAATAGAGGTAATAGCGTTCGGTGAGGAAATGCCTGAGGGAACCCGATTCACTTGGTGGTAGTCCGGGTCCGGTCCTCCACGTGATCCGGCTCGTGGTTCCGTCTCTTCTGCGAACTGCATAGTCCGTCCGATCGCCTTCCTGAGTGACATCGAAGGATGCGTAGACGTAGTTGAGCTTCCATAATGTCCTTCCTCCCAGGACGGCCAGTCGACTGGCCGCGTCAAGGCTGAAGAACCAAACCCCCGGAACTCCATCGTGAAGTACGTACGTGCGTACATTGCACTCATGGAATCGTGAGAGACCCGGCAGGCGTGGGAACCCTCGCGGCCGGGTGTCATCCATTGTGAAGGGGATCAAACCGACCCATCCGCATCCATCGAAGGTGTCCAGCTGAAAACCTCTGGGCAGCAAGGGTTCGATGAGTTCGGGGTCGACCCTCCAGTGCATGAAAAGCAGGTTTCGCCAGCTCATGCGCATGCGGCAGCCCGGAGATGTGTCGTTGGGCAGCTGATCCTGCCAGTTGATGTTGGCATGCGGTGAAGACATTCGACCATGGTAGGGATTCCGGTCGGGAGTGGGGTGTCTGGCTGGTATAGTGTGTCGCCGAGAGGATGCTTTTCATGAATGTATTCATCAGCCTTGATGCAATGGCGACCTCCTCGGTGACCTCTCCAGTCCCTGCATCGATCGCGACCGGACCGGATTGGTGGGCAGCGCTTGCCGGGTTGCACCCGCTGGTGCTGCACTTTCCGATCGCACTGGTCATCGTTGCTGCAGTCATCGAGTTTCTGGCCTTGTTGGGGCGTCGAGAGCGACTCACCTCATTCAGCATCACCGCACTCTTGATCGGTGCGCCACTCACGGTGCTGGCTGCCTGGAGTGGTTGGGCGATGGCCGACGAAGGGTATGGGAGTGGTTGGGAACTTTCCCTGCACCGCTGGCTTGGGGTGTCCTCCGCGATTCTCCTGGTCATCCTGTTTGTCCTCACCCTGGTGAGCTGGTTTGGTGGCAAGAGCTGGGCAACCGCTACAGTCCGTGGTCTGCTGTTGGTGGCGGCGATTCTGGTGGGGATCACCGCACATTTCGGTGGAGACATGGTCTGGGGTGACTCGATGGTCCTCAAAGCATTGTTTCCAGAGGAGACTTCTGTGCCTGAGCCCGCTGCCGGGGAGCCCGCAGTCGCGGAGCCCGCTGCCGCGGAGCCCGCTGCCGCGGAGCCTGCTGCCGCGGAGCCCGCAGTCAATCCTGCGCCGGCCTCCGAGGCTTCACCTTCTGCTCAACCCGAAGCACCTCCAAGCCCCGCCTCTGAACCAGCGCCTGCGGCGATCACCGGCAGGCCGGTCTCCTTCACCAGGGAGATTCAACCCATACTCGACACACACTGCTGGAAATGCCACGGACCAACCGGCCGTGCGAAGGCGGGCATCCGTCTGGCCTCCGATTCTGATTTCCAACGGCAGATCGACGGGCATCCGATGGTGGTCGCGGGAATGCCTGAGAAGAGTCTCTTGTACACGGTGGTCACACTCCCCAGAAACGACGACATGGCAATGCCTCCTCAGGGGCCCGGCCTTACCGAATCAGAGCAGACACTCATCAAGCGATGGATCACCGAGGGAGCCTCCCTGAGTGAGCAGGACGCTTCGACTCAGGGAGCCACCACTCCAGTTGCGGTTCCGACACAACCGGCGACTCCGCCAGAACAGGTTCAATCAGCTGGAGCGATCCAGCTCGATCCCGAACAACGATCCATGATTCAGTCTGCCAGCAGCTCACTCAAGCAACGAGGCGTTCCGGTTCGGCCTCTTGCACAGGGCAGTGAGCTTCTTGTTCTCAACGCCAACGGACTGAGTCATCGAATTGATCCTCCATTCGGTGATGCGGATATGGCACTGGTCAAGGAGCTTGGACCGGTGCTGGTCGAACTTGATCTTTCCAGCACCAGAATCACGAATCAAGGTGTGACAGCGCTTGTGGGATTTGATCGTCTGAAGCGAGTCAGCCTGAAGGACACGGAAGTCTCCGATCCCTCGGCCCGCATCCTGTCATCGCTTCCCTCCCTGGAAATCGCGAACTTCTTCGAGACTCGACTGGGGGACGCTGGGTTGCTTGTACTTTCGGAGTCCACCTCACTCCAGCGGATCTATGCGGGCAATTCGCGGGTGACCGCGGAAGGGGTTCAGAGCGCAGAGACCTTGCGCCCCGAACTCACCATTATCTGGAAGGCACCGCAGGCAGCGCCTCCCGATGCCCCGGAAAACGCCTCAGAAAAACCGGCTTCTTAGTTTCTCAGGCTGGTTTTCTGCTCCCCATGACCGGGGTGGCTCGGTATTCCGAAAAAACATCGGTAGAAGTGAATGGGGTAGACGCCCCATGGCTTTTTTTAACTGCCATGCAATAATTGTCACTGGTTCACCTTGGAACGAAGCGATGGGCCAGTCTGAACCCGCTGCCTCCCCAAAAACACTTCATCGGAGAGACAAGATGATCATTGATCCCAAGACCACTGCATTGGTCCTCATCGGCTTTCAGCGTGATTATTTCAGCCCTGACGGAGTTCTCCACGGAGTGGTTGAGGAATCCCACCGCGTGAGCGGAACTCTCGACAACACCCTTGCATTCATCGAGGCGTACCGGGACACCGAAATGCTGATGGTGAACACGCCGATCGTCTTCAGTGAACTCTATGAGGAACTTGAGAATCCAATTGGCATTCTCAAGACGATCCGTGATGTTCAGGCATTCAAGTACGGAGCCCCGGGTTCGGAGGTCATCGAGGAGATCTCCGCCCTTGGCGATCGAATTCTCACCCTTCCGGGCAAGAAGAGTTTCAATGCCTTTTCGAATACCGATCTCGGGGCAACCCTGCGCAGTCGCGGAATCAAGACTTTGGTATTTGCCGGGTGCGTGACATCAATTTGTGTGCACGCCACCGCACTTCATGCCTTTGATTCCGGGTACGAGGTGGTCCTGCTTTCCGATTGCACCTCTTCACGAACTCCGCTTGAGCAGGATTTCTTCTGTGAAAACGTCTTTCCTCTGTTTTCCGAAGTGCGTAGCGCAAAGGAACTCTGCACCACAGTCTGCTCATGACCGACGCTCCGCACGATTTCGACGCAAATGATGGTGAACGGTTGGATTCAGAACCCAATCCGGAGCGGTTCGATCAGCTCATCTCCGAGAATTCCTTCTTCGTCGAGAAGCTGCACGCCGAACACGACCGTCGTACTCGGTTGCAACTCGAGGCGATGCTTGCAGAAACTCCCGCCATACACTTCGAGCTGGATACCAGTCGAAAAATCACCTATGTGAATCCGACCTGGGAACGAGAGCTTGGTCATCCCGCCGACCAGATTGTCGGGTCCAGGCTTTCTGATTTCGTCTCGCAGTCCTCAGCGTCGCTCCTGGACGACGCCATGAGTTCCGCACTTTCAGAAAACGACTTTGATGGCAAGCCGGTCATCTGTTTCATTGGCATGGATGGCGCACCCCGTTGGATGAGTGCGAAGTTCAGATTGAACAAGATCGGCTGCATCTGTGGCAACCTTCAGGACGTGTCGGTTCACCGTGAACTGGAAAATGAGCGACTTCGAACCCAGAAGATCAACTCAATCGGTCGATTTGCCGCCGGATTTGCCCACGACTTCAACAACCTCTTGATGTCCATCAGTGCGAACCTGGATCTCTCCACCCGAAAACTTGCTCACCAGGGCATTGATCTCTCGGAGTTGGCGCTTGCTCTGCGCGCCTGTGAACACGCTTCACAGATCACCCAGCAACTGATGAACTACAGCAACATCGGGCAGGAGCAGGCCCCGGTCGTCGAGGCGTCTTCAATCAATCATCTGCTTCAGGAAGCAGTGGAGATTGCCTTTCGGGGTTCACAAAGCCAGCCGATTCTCTGCATGGATCCCTCGATTCCGCTGGTCGACATGGATGGTTCCCAGATTCACCAGGTGCTCAACAACCTGCTGCTCAACGCTGAACAGTCCATGCCTCATGGGGGTGTGATTCGTATTCGACTTCGTGAGCACTTCTACACCCCCCCGCAAGGTGGTCGGCCGCGGGAAGGCGTGGCCATCGAGATCCGTGATCAGGGGGTTGGAATCGCTGCTGAGGACCTCGAGCAGGTACTCGAGCCCTACTTCACCACCAAGGAAATGGGTAATGGACTGGGTCTGACCACCGCCTACTGGATCATCCAACACCACGATGGTCTGCTTGAGATCGAAAGTGCTCGCGGAAGTGGAACGATGGTTCGAGTCATTCTTCCCGTATCAGATTGTCAAGAACTGAAGTCACCCGTATCCGCTCCCGAGCTCATCCAATCAACGGGTCTGAACGTACTGGTCATGGATGATGATGATTCTGTTCGGGGGGTGATGGGCTCGATGCTTGAAGTGCTCGGTCATCGGTTCATTGGCTCACGTCACGGGGAAGAATGCCTGTCGATCTACAGGCATTCCCTCGAACCTGATTCCGAGATTCCCCCAATCGACGTGGTGATCGTCGATTTGGTGGTGGCGGGTGGCCGTGGTGGTCTGTGGACGATCAAGAAGCTCGCGGAGCTCGATGCGTCCCTTCCGGTGCTGGTTTCGACCGGTTACAGCAAAGACCCGATCATCGAAGAGTTTGAAAAACACGGATTCTGCGGGGCCCTGCAAAAACCCTATTCCGTCGACCAGCTTCAGCAGCAAATCGCGGCTGCACGTCACTGCTCCAAGGCAGATCCCTCTCTGGCTCCGCACCGAATCGATTGAATCCCACGGTCATCGGAGGCCTTGCCACGCCGCGGTTCAGAAGCAGTTGCCCCATTCGCCGAGCACGATTGTGAGATCAGGTCCTCCGACGAAACCGTCGCCGTTGAGGTCCTGTGGTCCTGCGCCACCACCCCAAGCGGCGAGCAACTCGGTCAGATCCGCGCCACCGACCACGCCGTCACCATTGAAGTCCGCGGGGCAGGGGGATTCTGATTCGTATTCGATGATGATCGCGTTGAGCGTGTTGGATCCCTGTGCATCGTTCCAGCTGCCGTCGTCATAGATCTGTCCGAAGTCTTCGCCGCCTGCATCGTTCGGTTCCCCTACTCGCCAGTTCACGTAGTCAAGGGGCTCTCCCGTGATCCATCCCCAGTTCGAAAACGGTTCGCCCGGTCCGGGTTGCTGGATGAGTCCGATGGCGATGCCGTCCGATGCGTAGAGGTTTGGAATGATTTCGTTCACCAGCATCTGATTTTCGGCTTCGGAATTGATCGTAACGAGGTGGCCACCACGTTCTTCTGCGTAGATGATCGCCTCCGGCTGGGTCATTGCGACGGGTAAGGCGAATCCTTCGTATTCATTGCCATTCCCGCCGACACTGGCGTCCCAGGTGTACCGCAGAGGTACTCCGGGGCGTTTGACGACGTAGCCGGACCAAATTTCCGTGGTGTCGTTCGTGTTGTCGTTCCATCCTGCACCCGAGAGCTGCCCGTAATCCTCGATGCCTCCGGCGTTGTTGGGTTCGCCGGCATTCCAGTTGGTATAGACCAGCGGGGTGCCATCGGTGAATTTCCATCCACCAAGCGGCTCGCTGTAATCGGGATCGGTTCGATCCTGGTAGAGGCCAAAGGCGCAGATGCCGCTCTGGAGTCCTGCTGCAGTGAAGTTCACCACGTTGTTTTCCTCTTCGCTGGTGATCGATGCCAGTTGATCTCCCGCGGCTTCGGCTTCTGCGCGACATCCTTCCCAGGTACCGGATCCGCCTGCAGTTTCCCAGAGTTCGTAGACGGTGTCTTCGGGGGCGCCGAGGTCGCTGGGCCACGGGACGACCTTCTGGAGGCTGCGTACCGCTGGCTCGACCGTAAGGGTTCCGGTGCCCACGTAGAAGCTCGCGTAGGCCCCGACACAGAGGTAGTAGTCACGCCCGGCTTCTGCGGTGAATCCGATTTGCTGGGTGAAACCGGTGCATCCAGGTGAATCGTCGAGGCAGGCGATCACGCTTGAGAACCTGCAGTCATCCTGGAAGATCGCAAGTCGCGTGTCGTAGGTCGCCTGGTCGCACGTCGAAGCGATGTAGTTTCCGCTTTCGGTGCAGCTCCATCGGAACCACAGTGATTTGTAGAGGATCTCGTCACCAAACTGTCCGAGGTCGCAGACATTGGTCAGATCGACTACGACGGTGGTGTCCGTGTTGTCGAATGCTGCCGATCCTTCGACCAGATCGATCGCATTGGAACAGTCGCCACCATCGCCGTCGCCACCGCCGTCGTCCGGGCATTCCTCATCGGTACAGTCCCCGGCGTCGTTCTCGTAGCAGCAGAGGTTCGCACCATCCAACTGATCCTGGCCGTCGCAGAACCCATCTCCGATGTAGAAGTCGTCGATGCAGTCGTCGTCTGCACAATCTTCCACTTGTCCATCCGGGCATCCGCCGCCAGTAAACGCCAGAGGTGTGAATGCCAGGGTCAGTGCGATGCTCAGGGAACTCAGCAGCATGTATTTCTCCAAGTGTGGGTGGTTCACTCCAAGGTAGCATCGGACTTCGGATATGCCTCCGAGAACTCTTCCGATCGGTCGAGGATGAGGTACTTTTCAGCTGATAAATCCCCCTCACTCGCCTTTCAGCGGGTTTTGGGCAGATCCGACCATCGAGTGGTGTATTTCGGCGAATGAAAACGGCGTTTCATTTGCCAGCGCTGGCGGTCTGGTCGACCGGTAGCGGCGGGGTGGAGGGTGTGCGCCCCCATCTTCTGGTTGATCCGATCGAGCGTTGCCATCAGGCGTTCGTCCCGCGCGTGGTCGCGGTCGTCGAAGAGACTCGTCTGAGCGTGTTCGAAGGCGAGTTCCGAGAGCATGACCCCGGCCTTCTTGTAGTGGAATCCGGCTCGCCAGAGTCGACGCCCGATCTCCATCGCCTTCCCGAGGATGACCGGTGTGGTGTTGGTGTGCGGCAGGAGTTCGCAGGTTCCCGATCGGTGGTACTGCGGGAGGTCTTCGCGAAACCGGTTGGTGTTGAGGAAGACCGAGAGCCGACCGGCGCGTCCGCCTTCCGCGCGAAGTTTTTCCGCGGCTCGTGTGGCGTGGGTTGCGATCGCTTCGGAGAGGTCGGTCCACTCGGTGACCATCTCGCCGAAGGATCGGGAGCGCACCAGGGTCTGCCGTGGTTCCGGAACGGTTTCGAGTTGCTGGCAGGGTACCCCGCGCAGTTCCAGAGCGGTGCGCATCGCGACCACGTTGAAGTTGCGGCGCACTTCCGAGGGAGGCACGCGTGAGAGGTCGAGTGCGGTGCGGATTCCGAGATCGGTGAACCGACGTGCCCAGCGGCGGCCGATTCCCCAGACGTCCTGGATGCCGATTGCCTCGAGGGTTCGGGTGCGTTCCGGATCGGCGTCCGGGAACCGATGGAACCCGTCCGCTCCCGGCNTGCGCTTGGCGATCCGATTCGCCGCTTTTGCCAGGGTTTTCGTGGTTCCCAGGCCGATCGAGACCGGGATTCCCGTCCATTTTCGCACGGTGTGTCGGACCGTTCGGGAGAGTGCTTCAAGATCACGCTCGACCATCGGTACGAGGTCCAGGAACACCTCGTCGATCGAGTAGACCTCGATGTCGGGGACGAAGTGCCGGATCGTCTCGACCACTCGCCGCGAGAGGTCCTGGTAGAGGGTGTAGTTGGAGGAGCGCACCACGATGTCGTGCTTGCGAATTCGGTCCCGGCATTTGAAGATCGGTTCACCCATCTTGATCCCGAGGTCCTTGGCTTCCTGGGAGCGGGCGATCACGCAGCCATCGTTGTTGGAAAGCACCACCACCGGTCGATGTTCGAGACTCGGATCGAAGACGCGTTCGCAGGAGGCGTAGAAGTTGTTGCAGTCGACGAGGGCGTACATCGTCTCTGGTGCGCGTTTCATGGTTCGTG
>NHEC01000097.1 GCA_002171655.1 Planctomycetes bacterium TMED75 | reverse complement strand
CTCGAACCGGCAACCCGCTGGTTAAGAGCCAGCTGCTCTACCAATTGAGCTACGGATGCGAGAACGAGGATAGCGTTTCCTGCGCTCCCGGCAACCCGTCCGGTGGATTCGGACCTCCACTTCCACAGAGTTTCCGATCGGGAGTGAACCGAAGACTGTCCAAGAAGCAGCGCGGGTCTCCGAGTCTCGGGTGCCCGCGCTGACTTCAGCTCAGTTTCCATCCTTGTTCGAGCAGCGGCTTTGCCTTCTTGAACTTCATCTGCTCTTGTTTCCCGTTTTCGGGGTTGATGACCGTGACCACTTCGTTGCGTCCGATGGCTGGAATCGCGGTTTTTCCGGCGGGGCTTCCGGGGGCTCCCCGGGCCGGCCGGTTCTGAGCTGTTCTTCGGCCCAGAGTGGCCGTGGCGGGTGCGGCGGTACTGGGTCGACGTTGCACGGCGGCTCCAGCCTGAGGTGCACGCTCAGTTCCCTGTGCGGAGCGTTGGGTCTGTTCATTTCTGGCTTGTGCGATCTCTCTTTGAGTCGCCTCGTTGATGTCTTCGCCCGGCTTCCTCTGAGAGAGCTCATTGGCTGATTCGGGTGAGATCGCCTGGGGGGTCATGCGCCCTCGCATGATCACGTCCGTCACTCGGTCCCGAATCGTTGAATTCATCTCCTCATACAGTCGGGAGGCTTCGCGTTTGAACTCGATCCGAGGATCCTTCTGACTGAATGATCGGAAGCCGATCGCATCCTTCACCTGGTCCATTGAGTGGAGGTTCTCCTTCCATGAACTGTCGAGTATCTGAAGCAGGATCCAGCGCTCGAAGATTGTGAGTTCACCTCGGAGTGCTCGGGAGAGGGCAGTCAGCGTGATTTCAGCGATCCGATCAGGAGATTCTTCAAGTGCGTCGCGCTCGGACTTTTCAAGGCTGATTCCCATGTGCTCAGTGAGCCATGATTCCAGCGAGTCTGCATCGCCGTTTTCGGCTGCAATCTGCTTCGCTCTGTCTTGGATCCGATCATTGTCCCACTTGTCGGCCTGCTCGTGCAGGATCCTGCGTAATTCCGCCGGGTCATTGGAGGGCAGCGCATTGGGCGACCAGTTGAGTTCGAATCGTTCGTTCACCCAGTTCGTGAAGCGAGTGAGGGCCATCTTCGGATCGGTCTGCATTCGAGATGCCGCCCGTTCGATCGCCTGATCGACTGGGTAGTGGCGTTCTCGGTTCTGGTAGGTCTTCTGTGCCGCATTCATGATGACTTCAACGACTTGCTCACGCTTCTCGACTCCGACGATGTCGGAGGCCTCAAGTTCGGTGAGGAATTTCCGGTTGGACCATTCCGCCAGTTCACGCTGCTCAAACTCGGGGACCAGGAACCGGTCGATGGGGTCCAGTGAAATCGCAGAGAACTTCGCCTCGGCGGCCTCTTCGAAGCGCTCTATGAGCGCACGTCGATCCATGCCCTGGATCTCAGATGCCTCAATCGATGATCCGTAGACCATGTTGCACCATTCGGCGAGTCCAGCCCATTCAATGTCCTCCGGGTCGGCCTCGTCCGGCATGTACTCGGCGGCAGTCACTCGGATCTCTGCGGAACTTTCCTCCGCGGTGTCGGTCCGGATGATTCGGTGGATGTCCTCTCGATCCTTGTTGCGAAATCGTTCGGGTTCGATGGTCACCGCGAATTGCTCGGAGACCCATTCGCTGATGCATCCACCTCGGTGATCACGGCCAAGATAGGTCCCCACGCTTTCCCAGACCGCATCCTCGATCTGGGTGAAGATGGTTTCCCGAATTCCATCACCTTCAAGAATCGGCTGGCGCATGCCATAGAACGCATGTCGTTGGTATTCCATCGGTTCGTCGTACTCGAGAATGTTCTTGCGCCACTGAAAGTTGCGCTCCTCCACCTTTCGCTGAGCTCTGGCCACTGACTTGGTGAGCATTCCGGCTTCGAGCACCACGCCTTCCTTGAAGCCACTGCGTGAGAGGATGGAGTTGACGATCTTTCCGGCGAACATCTTCATCAAGTCATCCTCAAGACTGAGGAAGAACCTCGAGGAGCCTTGGTCTCCCTGGCGACCGGCACGACCGCGCAGCTGATTGTCGATTCTCCTGGATTCGTGTCGCTCGGTGCCCACGATGTGCAGGCCACCCAAGGACTCGATTGAATTCCACATCTCCAGACGATGCAGAGGGGGCAGGCCTGAGTTGTCCAGGGCGTCCGAGAGCTGGTTGTCCCATTGTTCGAGTTCCGAAGCGCCGGTCGGCATCTTCGGTATCTTCAATCCCAGGCCGCGGTCGGCGAGTTCGTCGGCCATCTGGAGCATCAAGGTGCGACGAGCTTCGGGGCCGGAGAGGGCGTTTGCCTCGTCCTTCTTCATTCCGCAGCGTCTGATGCACAGGTGTCGGTACACCGCCTCGAGAATTCGCTCGTCCTCCCATTCCGGATCAACCTCGCGTGGACAGATGTCCCGCTTTTTCCAATGGTCAACGAGATCCGGTCGGCTGATCGGCGCAAGCTTGATGTCGGTTCCTCGTCCGGCCATGTTGGTGGCAATCATCACCGCCCCGACGTCTCCGGCGCTCTTGACGATGTCCGCTTCACGTTCGTGCTGCTTTGCATTGAGCACTTCGTGAGTGATCCGAGTCTCCCGAGTCAGCATCTGGCTGAGCGTCTCGCTCTTCTCAACGCTGGTGGTGCCGACCAGGACCGGTCTGCCGGCGTCGTGGTAACGCCGGACTTCGTCCACGATCGCCTGCCACTTGCCTTTTTCGGTGGAGAACACCCAGTCGTTGCGATCATTGCGAGCGATGGGGACGTTGGTGGGGATCGAGATCACGTCCAGTCCGTAGATCTCGTGGAACTCGGTCGCTTCGGTGTCGGCGGTACCGGTCATGCCGGAAAGCCGGTCGTACATCTTGAAGTAGTTCTGGATGGTGATGGTCGCCATGGTCTGGGTCTCGTCCTTGACCGCGACCTTCTCCTTGCATTCCACCGCCTGATGCAGGCCGTCGGACCACTGTCGGCCGACCATCTTTCGTCCGGTGTTCTGGTCGACGATGACCACCGAGGGCTGTCCCTGATCGTCGGGGGAGATCACGTAGTCGCGGTCTCCCTGGTAGACGGTATGTGCGCGAATCGCCTGCTCGAGCAGATGCGGCATATCTACGTTCTCACCCACGTAGAAGGATCCGATGCCCGACTTGCGTTGTGCCTCGGCGATGCCCTCATCAGTGACCGTGGCTTTCTTCTTGTCCATCTCGATCTCGTAGAACTGGACGTGTCGATCGCGTTCAGCCTCCAGAGCGGGAAGATTCTCTCGTTGCTTGGCTAGCTTCGCCTTGATTTCCGGATGGTTGGATTTGTCGGCAGAGTTGCGCAGGTCGCCTTCAAGTCCTGCGATCGCCACTTCGCAGCTGCTGACTCGCTCGTCAGCGGTGTTCCAGTCCGCTTGCACCGCCACCAGGTGCAGGGCGAGTTCGTCCGCCAGTTCGTAGCGAGGTCGTGTTTGGTGTGCCAGTCCAGAGATGATCAGTGGAGTTCTCGCTTCATCGATCAGAGTCGAGTCGACTTCGTCCACGATCGCGAAATTACGTTCCTTCTGGAACTGCTCTTCCGCTCGCAGTTTCATGTTGTCTCGGAGGTAGTCGAATCCGAATTCACTGGTGGTGCCATAGAGCGCATCGCAGGTGTAGGCGATCCCTTTGTCCGCCGGTGACTGCATGTGCTGGGGGTGGATCGCACCCACGGTCAGTCCGAGTGCTCGGTAGAACGGGAAGACCCAGTCTCGGTCGCGCTGGACCAGGTAGTCGTTGACAGTGATCACGTGGATCTGCTTGTTTTCAACGCTGGCCAGGAACGAGGCGAGGGGCGCCACGATGGTCTTGCCCTCACCGGTCTTCATTTCCGCAATCTTTCCCTGGGCCAGGACCATGCCACCGATCAGCTGCACATCGAAGGGGCGCGCTCTGAATGGGGGCTTGGAGTCCGGATACAGTGCCCGCACTGCGTGGTAAAGCTCCACCGGAATATCAACGAACTGCCACGCTGAAATGGGACTCCGGCAGCCCTTGAAATCACCGGTGGGGTCGGCGTCCTCGGTGCCAGCGATGGTGTCTGCCGTCTGCCGGTAGAGCGCCTGTGCCGATTCGGGAAGTAGCGAAGGATCAAACTCCTCGTCCGGATTGAAGATGTTGCGAATTCCCACCGATCGATCCATCGCCTCTCGGGCCACGGCAAAGATCTCCGGAATCATGTCATAGGCCTTCTCGCCGTTCTTGACTCGGTCACGGAAGGTGGCGGTCATCGCCTTGAGTTCACTGTCGCTGAGATTCACATAGTCGGGTTCAAGGTCGTTGATCTGTCGGACCCTGGTGAGGTAGTGTTTCACCATTCGTTCATTGCGGGTTCCGAAAACCTTCTTCAGGACAGAACCGATGACGGGTACGGCCATGGCTGGTGCCTTTCAATCGCCTGCGGTGGAGACGCGCAGTGCGGGGATTTATTCTGAGTGTGGTGTGCCGCTTCGCGCGGCAGTCGCCTGCTGGATTTCGAACGATCTCAGGCGATAATGGGGGGGGGCAGATTGTGGCGTCTGCGTTCGAGTTCCTGTGCCGTGCCGGCGAGGTGGTCGAGTCCAATGAGGGCACGGCCGATGTGTGATTCGCTCTGATCGTTTCCGGCAGAGTCCTCACAATGAACCGAATGCAGCGGAGTGTCCGCCCGTCGAATGACACCATCGACGAGTCGACAGTCGCGTTGGACGGATTCCACGGCCCGAGAGGCCACCTGTTCGATCGCACCGGCAGTCATCCCTGCCATGACCAGCATGATCGCGAGCAGGGCGACCGAGGTCCTCTGGTCCTGGCATCGATCGGATTTTTCGTGTGGGCTGATCATGGTTGGATTCTGGTGCCTTGGGGAAGGGAGACCTCCTACCAGTATCCGCTCGTTTTCCGTCTCAGGCAAGTGGCATCCACCAATCGAATCTCAGGAAGCAAGCGCGCCCTGCGGGTGCCTGGCGTGCCGAGGTGCCCGTCTCACATTGATTTGGGCTCAGGCAGGGGCCTGGTAGCCCGGTTGGACGTACTCTGAGATTCGAGCCTCCTGGCGGCGCTGGATCAGGTCCAGATGAGAGAGGTCCGTGCAATCAACATGTTGGCACTCACGAACCAGGGGCGCCCAGGCATCGGAGCACAGACTCCAGGAGGCGCCGACGGAGTTGGATCGAATGAGCAGGGCGGGATGGTCCACTCTGGGACTGGCATGCTTTCTGAGCATGTGGAACTGTCTTCGCCCCTGGCGCACCAGGCTGCGTTCGATGCTTCCCTTGCTGCGAACGAGCTGGAGGGCCTTCTTTGATTTGCGAAAGATATCCCGGGGGCTGGTCTCGGTGAACCATTCCGCCGGATGACCATCGAAGAACACCAGGCGAATATTCAGGTCATGATTCCGAGCGAGCTTCTGTGCCATGGCGTGTGCGTAGCAGCTGCCAATACAGAAGCCGAAAAGGACCACTTCTTGTTCACTGGACTCAAGGCTTTTGAGCCGCGCCTCCTGCTCTCCATAGAGCGTTTCGTACAGATCTTCGATCGTCTCGCTCATTGTGCTGGCCGGTTTGGACGTCTGGTCCAGGCCGTCGTATTCACAGGCAAGGACCGAATGTCGATCGTCGATCAGGGTCGAGAAGTTTTGAAAGGATCGTGCAAGGCCATGTTGTCCGGGAAAAAACAGGACCATCCCGGATTGCGACTGAGTCGAGCTCTTGAATGAAACCAGGGTCTTTGGAGCCGTGATTTGAGGCAATCGCTCAAGCGTCTGTGCCAGGAGCTTGATTCCACCACCACACTCTCTGAGGTGGTCATGGCAGGAGCGGCCGAACCGCTCCTGGATCAGATCGCACAGGGTGTCAATGCTTTCTCGCTCCATGGATTCGAAATCAACATCCATCGGAAGGGGTGGATTCACCTGATCCGCCGCTCCCATGGCAATCAAGGAGAGGGTGTAGAGGTTGTTGGTCAGGATACTCATACAACGATGCGCTTTCAGGGTCAGCTTGAATCCGTCAGCCAGGGATGCACCGCACGAAGCACGGAATGTGATCTCTCTGAAAGAAGTAGCGCTTTCTCCCTGAGCAGCAAGTGATTTGTCCAATCCCGCGTCGCTCCATCAGAACTCGGGCCTCACAGGCGGGTTCCGAAAGGTTATCGATCGTTCCCGTCCCCGGGGACATCGATACGAGTGGGTTCAGTGTTTGGTGGCTGTTCATGTTCCAGAATGGATGCTGACGATATGAGGAGGGTAATTATCTCCCCTTCTCAGACACGGTCAGAGCGGCATGTCGAGTGTGGACCCCGAGGCCTTCAATCCTCAACGGCACACCCTCATGAAAAGCCGCAGCGAGTTGCCCAGTGAGTACGTCCCCCTCCTCAGAATCGCCGATTGAAGTCATTGAGCGCCTGCGAGAGCACAACCAGGGGCGCCGGGTGGTTTCCGTTGATCAGCTTTCAGGTCGGGGGCACATCCTTCTTGACGGCAAACTGGCGATGCAGATTCTCAATGATCCCGAGCTCCTTCGACCCCCGATTCTGCGGCGAATGGTCGGGGAGGGACTTCCCTGGACTTCGGGGAAAGAGTGGCAGGATGCTCGAAAGAACATCCGCCCCGGCATGACCACACGCTCCTTCGACGACTGCCTTCCAGAGATCAGTCAGTCCATCGATGACCTTCTGGATCAGATGGGTGATGCGGCAAGCAAGGGCGAATCACTTGCGCTGGTGCCCTTGATCGCGGCCACGATGTTGCGGATCAGTTCACGGGCAATCTTTGGCATCGATGTTGGCGTGAATTCCGATCGTGCGATGACCCTTATGAACATGGCCTCGACGTCGAACAAGCTGGCGGGGATCGGGGTGTTTGATACGGCAGGACGAATCAGTCCGGAGCTCATGCACGAGCTTCGCAGTGGGCGCGAAGCGGTCGATGAGATCTCGAAGAACATTCTCGATCTGGCAAGGACGGAGGCCTTCCATCCAAGTCGAGCGATGAAGTGCATGCTGGAGTGGCAAAAGCACGATGACACCGTCACGGATCGCAGGATCATCGAGCATACCTCCAGCCTGCTGCTGGCCTCGGTCGAGACCACGACTTCGATGATCTCCAACACCTTTCAGTTCCTGGCCGAGCATCCCGAGTGGTTACCGAGGATCCGCAGCGAATTCACCACCATCAGTGGGTGGCCCCCGGAAGCGATCCGAGAGGTCGACAAGCTGACCACGGTCTCTGCCTGCTGCCGTGAATCCATTCGCCTCAGACCGCCGATCTGGTTGGTGGCACGGACCGCGCCGGCTCCCCTGGTCATCGATGGTGACGTGCAGGTTGCGGAGGGGGACCGGATCTATGCCTGTCTGTATCTGATTCACCGCAACCCCGAGGTCTGGAAGCAGCCCGATGCCTTTCGGCCGCAGCGCTTCACCGACGAAGGTCAGCGGGAAGGGCTTGACTACCTGCCGTTTGGCCTGGGGCGTCATTACTGCCTGGGAGCTCCGCTGGCGCTCACCGAGGGGGCTATGATCATCGGCAGAACGTGTTCTAAATTCCTCATGTCCTTCATTGATGAGGCCGATGATGCACCAAAGCAGGGCTTCTTGATGGGGCCTTCCCTGACGGTGCGTTTCATTCCGAATCCGGTCGACACTTGAATTCAGTCTTGACCGAGATCAAAGTCAGTTCCTGGACTACTGAACATGTCGAACCAAGTCATCGATGCCTCCACAATCCTTTCCTGGCTGCAGAATCGGATCTCCCAGGAATTGGGCTGTACGGTCGATGAGGTCGATTTCGACCAGCCGCTTGATCTGCTGGGTCTTGATTCGGTCAGTCTGCTCTGGATTGCGGGCGAACTTGCCGAGTGGCTGAAGATCGAGATCACCACGTCCATGGTCTTCGAAGACACCAGTCTCCCGGTACTCTCGCAGAAGACCTACGCGCTCTACGTCGCAAGTAACTCAGCGACCTGACTCCCTCTCGACGAATCAAGCAGGCGCGATCCGCTCGACCGTGACGGCGATGGGGTGTGATGGCATCAGGGTGATGCCCATCAAGGCGGTGGTGTCTCGGTCATCGGCACGATGCAGGCGAAATTGACGGATGATGGCGCGCATGGCATCGAGTGCCTCCATGCGTGCGACGCGCTGCCCGATGCACAGGTGTCGACCTCCACCAAATGGAAGCCACGCGTATCGATGGCGTTTCTGTTCTCCGAGAAACCGTGAAGGATCGAAGGTGTGGGGATCCCGCCAGTGCGCCTGATTTCGATGGGTGTGGTAGACGGAGATCAGGAACTCGGTTCTCTGATCGAATTTCTCGAACCCAAGATCGGTGGGAGCCTCGATCATTCGAGTCATGAATGGGACGGCTGGAAACAGCCGGAGGGTTTCATTGAGAACTGCTTCCAGCTCGGGGGTCGGACCGCCCGCCGCCACTTCCTTTTCGACGCGTTCACGCCATGTCGGGTGCGCCCCGAGAAGCAGGAACGCCCAGGCCAAAGTCAGGGACGTCGTTTCAGTTCCAGCGATGAAGAGTCCACGAACCTCGTCCCGGACCTGTGAATCGTCGATCTCTCCTGATTCTCGTCCCACCCTCAGCGCATGAAGCAGGGTGCCAGCCGCAGGATCTGACTGCATGATGAGTTCAATCTCTGACTCCATATTGGTAATCGTCTGCTTCAGTCGTTTGTGCATTGCGATGTCCAGCGGGCCAGACATATCCAGCATGGAGTAGCTCAACTCGAAGATCGCCGCGAAGAAGGCACTCACTACAGGCGCCTTCTCATGGTCGGCGGGCAACGCGATATCGAAAGCGAACCGATAGAGAAAACGGGTGGTCATTCTCAGGAATTCATCAACCAGGAAGCATGGTTCGCCAGTCCGGGACGCCTGGTCCAGCCGGTTCATGAGTCCCGAGATGACCCAGTTGATCGCTTTCCGCTGGCGGCCTTCGTTGTGGAGCTGAAACGATCCCTGGGTCATTTTTCTGCGGATCAGCCAGTCGGGGCCATCGATCCAGACCATGGATTGCCCGGCAATGTTCCTCATCAGGGCCGGGCGAACAGCGTGTTTCGAATGCAGTATCGCCTGGACTTGATCTGGATCACGGATCTTGACCAGGGGATCGCCGGTCGAATCTCGGGTCTCGAAATACGCTTCGCAGGCTGGAGATTGTGTCGTAAAGGGCATTGCCATGTGATCCGTGGGTTGAAGCATCGGGAGCTGGAGCAGGTGACGCTCCACTGGAGTCAGGTGTTGTACGGTCGGGTCGGGTCTATCGGGCACGCAGCTCGACCCGCATCGGCACATCGTCAAATGGCTTGAGCACGATTCCAAGTCGTGGTTTGAGCGGTTTCGAATCGGAACGCACGATCCGAAAGGTCTGGAGGATCCTTCGGGCGGACTCGAAAGTCTCCAATTCCCCCAGCGCCTTGCCCAGGCATAGGTGGCGTCCTCCGCCAAAGGGGAACCAGGCATATCGATGTGGCAGCGCATAACCCGGTGCGAATCGATCGGGGCGAAAATCGTTCGGATGCTCCCAGTAGTCGGGATTTCGATGCACGAGGTAGGTACAGATGAAGGCCCAGTCGTCGGTTTCGAACGTGTTTTCCGAAACGGTGATCGAAGCCACTGCCTGGCGAGAGATGAACCAAACTGGAGGAAAAAGACGCATCGTCTCGAGGATCGAGGACTGAAGCAGTTCCGAATCGGAAGTGTTGTCCAGTTCATTCTCGATCGCCTTCCGGTGGTCGGGATGCGTGTCGAGAAGAAGAAAGAGCCAGGTCAGGACATTCGAAGTCGTTTCCGCACCGGCGAGCATGAGCGTCCTGATTTCATCTCGAATGTCCTCGTCCGTGAACGCCGGGTCCTCGGCCTCCATTCGAAGCAGGGTTCCCAGGACATGTTCCTCGCCGACGCTCTCGCGTCTTCCCCGTTCGATGATCGAATCGATCTCTCGGTCCAGCTCCTTGCGTGCGGAGGGGAACTGGCGCATCACCTCGATATTCACGGGAGATTTGGCATCAATGAATGCCATTGAGGTCTCCGCCGCGGTGTCGAAGAATCGAATAAGCATGGGCGCCATGTCATGGTCCACGGGGAGTTCTATTCCAAACGCCACTCGATAGATCAATCGAGTCGTGAATCGGAGCAGCTCCTCGAGAAGAGGAAAGGTCTCGGAGGTATCGGCGATGGCGTGGAGCCTGTCCATCAGGCCCGCCAGTGCCCAGTCCACATCCGCTGCATGCCGAGTCGGATCCGAAGGGGGGAAGGAAGGCTGGAGTGCCCGGCGACGTTCTCGCCATTTCTTCCCGTCGGAAAAGATGAGTCCGTCCCCGGCGAGGCTGCGCATCGTCTCGTTGCGGACCATTGATCGGGAATGCATGACCAACTGGACGTCTTCGGGATCTGTGATCAGCACGATCTTCTTTGAGCCTGATTCGCGCGGGCCTTGGTTCATCAGCTGTTCGATCCGCTCGAATGGCTGCATGAAATCGTGGTTTGATCCTGGCATGTGATGCATGGTAGCGAGCGAGATCACCAGTCCTGCTGTGGCCGGCCTGCGCAATCGAGAAAAGACTGTTAGCTCCCTTTCAGTATGGGCAGTTCGTCACGACGCCAGGCCTCGGATGCGGAGCGTCGTTGGACCTTTCCGCTGGTGGTTCGAGGAATTCCTCCAGATTGGAGGATCACGCATCGATGGACGGCAACTGAATGTTCGCTGGAAATCGCGGATCGAACCTGTCGAGCAAGCTGGTCGGTGAGTGACTCCAGTTGCGTGGGGTTCTTTCGTATCGCCCGCATTCGCTCCCGGGTCAGTTCGACCACCAGAACCACCTGTTCTCCCTCATGCGAGGCTTCTCCCGAAACCGCAAATGCGGCACATCCACCGGTGGCGATGTCCGGATGGGCCTCTTCCGCGGTCTGCTCGAGATCCTGCGGATGGTGGTTCGAGCCTCCCACGATGATCAGGTCCTTCAGCCGCCCGGCCACCACCAGCTCACCGTCAAGCAGCCCGCCCAAGTCGCCGGTTCGCAGCCAGGGTCCCGGCTTTCCGTCGAGGGTGGAAACAAAAGTGTCCAGTTCGGCTGCGCCGCCCCGGTGGTATCCCTTGGTCACACTCGGACCACGAATGCAGAGCTCGCCGATCATTCCATCACGGTTCGTCAAGGCTCCTGATGGATCCAGAATACGCAGGTCGTGACCGGGAACGACCGGACCACAGGTAGTGATTCTCATGGCATCTTCCGTGTTGTGATCACATCGCACCACCCGGTTTTTCGCCAGTGCCTCCGCACTGATGCACTCGATGCCGAGGCGAGTACCGGGTACTCGGCTCGCCACCACGAGTGTTGACTCGGCAAGGCCGTAGCAAGGCTGCATCGAGGACGCCTGAAACCCGGAGGGTTCGAATGCTTCGATGAATCGCTCTATTGTCCGTGGATGAATCGTCTCCGCGCCATTCAATGCAACCTTCCAGGCGCTCAGATCAAGGCTCGATCGATCTTCCTCCGTCGTACGGTCGACGCAGATTCCGTAGGCGAAATTCGGTGCGCATGAGTGTTCTGCCCCGGTCCGGGAGATCGCCTGCAACCAGCGGATTGGTCGCATCACGAATTCCTGGGGCGTCATGAGGTGGGTGGTGATGCCGTTCATCAGACTGGTCATGACCAGTCCAATCAGTCCCATGTCGTGAAAAAGTGGCAGCCAGCAAACGGTTGCGGATGAATCCTCGCGAATGAAGAGAGTGCCCATGACATCGAGATTGGCGATCAGATTGCCATGGGTCACCTGCACCGCTCGTGGTTGACTGGTGGATCCGGAGGTGTACTGAAACATGGCGATCGACTCGGAGGCCACTTCGGGTATGTCGTGCTCCTGAGTCCGGTCCAATTCGGGGTCATCCGTCGCGAAAAATCGCTGCGCCTGCAACAACGAATCGCCATTTTCCCGGCAGTGTTTGATGGTCGACTCACTGGCAAGTGCCCGCACCGGTTGCGAATCCCTGATGATCGCCGCCAATCTTCCGGACCGGTCATTGGCTCGCGGTGCGTGGGCGGTAACGGCAATGGCACCAGCACGAATGCAGGCGAGGTACGCCACCACGTAGTCGATGCGGTTGTGCTCCGGGATCAGAACCGGGCTTCCTTTGTCTCCGGCAGCGAGCAGTCTGGAGGCAAGTCCGTTCACCCGACGCCAGAGCGTGCCGTAGTCCAGCGTGGCGGTGGGCGTGCCTTCAGGCCCGAGCTCGGTGAGGGCGTGGACGCCACTTCGCTGCTCCGCGTGGAGCGCCAGGCGATCCGAAAGTGAATTGATCGGGCGAGGCATCGGAGTGCGTGTCATGGTCGTTTCCTGGTGCTGAGTACCGCCGGGGTAGGGCCTCAAGTATCCAATCATTTTTCGGCCCCAGCAAGCGACACCCACTCCGCCCGCCGGTTACCGTGCTCGAATGCTTCCCGATGCACTTTCAAGCATTCATGCGGGTCCCCGACATCAGTTGCCGATTGGGGACGGAGATCGCCGGCCAGGTGGTGGGGGAGGTGGAGCGATCGAGGTTGTGGTCCTGGGCCGGGCCCAGGATGGCGGCATGCCGCAATTGGGCTGTCGCAAGCCCTGCTGTGTGCAGGCGCGTTCGGAGGGCCGTCGTGAACTGCCGTCGGCTCTGGGAGTGGTGGATCATCAGCGAGGCTCCCTGCATCTTGTTGAAGCCACCCCAGCCATCGAGGAGCAGGTAGCGCTTCTTCAGTCGGCTCTTCCCGATCGCTCGGTCTCGGCTCCTCTGGTGGACGGGGTTCTGGTCACCCACGCCCACATGGGTCACTACCTGGGGCTTGCCCAGCTTGGTCGGGAGGTTGCGGCCACCGATCGCATGCCGCTGCACGTCTCCGCTCGGGTGGCGAAGTTTCTGAAATCAAATCAACCCTGGGCTCAACTGGTTGAACTGAATCAGGTCGAGCTTCGGGTCTTCGAGCCGGGAGTGCGTTTCGAACTCGCTCCCGATATTTTCGTGCAGCCGATCCCCGTCCCACATCGGGACGAGTTCTTCGACACCATGGCGTTCAAGGTCTGCGGGCCGAGAGCGTGCGTACTTTTTCTCCCGGATATCGATCGCTGGGACGCCTCGGATCTCGGACCGGATTTCCTTCCCGGTCTGGTGAGCGAGGTTGATGTCGCTTATCTCGATGGGACGTTTTACGATGGCCGTGAACTTTCGGGTCGTGATCTCGGGGTCATTCCGCACCCACCGATGATCGACACCATGCAGCGCCTGGAATCGGTTGCTCGGGAACGACCGGGCGCAGTGCGTTTCATACACCTCAATCACACCAACCCTGTACTTCATGATTCGACCCTGCTGGACGAGCTTCGCAGTCGTGGGTTCGATCTGGCGGAGCAGGGGGAGTGCACTCTGGTGTGAGTGGTTTTTAAACCGAGAAAGACGAAATGGGCCGGCCCGGATTCGAACCGGGGTCTCGCCGATTATGAGTCGGTGGCTCTGGACCACTGAGCTACCGGCCCTCGGCCTCACCATACCGACTTGGACCGGTTTCTTCAGGCGGTTCGAGCCACGCTTTGGTGGTTATCTCGAAGTTCACTGCTCGCCGTGCGATCGACGGTTCGTGGTTGGATGCTGACACGTGGTGTGGGCATCTGGTCCCGCGAACAGTTCGCCACCTGCATCCCCACGAATACGAGTTGCTCCGTACCTGCCTCACCCAGTGATTTTTCTGTTCTTTTCCGATCGAGAAGTTCGGTGATCCGCGCCATCATAGAAGCGATCTCATCCCGTTCCGGCGCACTGAGAAATTCCCAGCGCAGAGCAAACTCAGTGGTTTCAATCGAACTGCATCCANCNCCNGNCANGCTNTCCTGNGCTTCNCGGTGCCANTTNCGCTGAAGNNANTGGATCTTCTCNACTTCNTCNGGNCGNTCNGGATCNAANTCAATGACGATCTCGTCNTGGCTNGNNGCGTAGATGACCGGNGCTCNTCTGGCNACNCCTTCNCGNCGNCCNACNGCNACGATCAGNTNNGCNGATTCCAGTGCGCGNACGTGGTAGTAGAGNTTNACNGGGTTGGTGCCNGCNGCTTCNGANAGCTCGAGAATGGTGCACNCCCNNAGNCGNCGAATCATCTCNAGNAGTCTCATNCGAACCGGAGANTCCAGNGTGCGCCAGACCNATNGNTTGTTTNCNTNNANNACCAGNCGCTNNTCGTCNNNNGNNNNGTCGACGTNCTGNNCNNNTNCTCTGCTNTTGATGCTNCGTTGCATCGCTTTCTCCCGTGTTGTCTGGGCGCATAGGAATATCTGAACGACGCCCGAACTGCTATTAAAACAGCAATGCGGTGTCGTTTCTAGACTTCTTTCCAGCAATCGGTCGTGTGCAGGGCTTATCGGGCACCAGATCACTCAGAGGTCGTTCTGAAGATCCGACTCCTCGAGTATGTAGAGCCCCACGAGCCAGTTCTCGATCAAGTACGGGTCGACTTTCATGCGGCCGGTGATTGTCCCGTAGTTGAAGGAATGCTTGGGCCCCGTCTTGACTGCCTCCTGGAGTCGGACTTCGATCGCATCGAAAGGGGTCGGGGGAACTCCAAGGCAGCATCCATCCCACTGATTGAGCATCACCAGCATCTCATCGGTCTGCCCGGTGACCAGGGGAAAAGCAGTGTGTCCGGAGATCGTCACCCACGTACCGTCCAGCAGTGCAATACGCTGGGGGAGCGTGTCTTCGCCCAACCGAGGCTTGTAGGTCGTTCCAGCACTGAACAGGTACTCCCAGCTTGGCAGATAGGGATCTTCACGGGTGCCGGTTCCGGTCAGCGTGAATTCACCGTCGGCTTCGAGTTCATCGGGCGAACGTTGGATGATTCGCCCCGGGGTGATGGTTGCGTGGGGGATGGTTCGATCAAGTCCAAGATCCAGNCCCGGCTCCAGTGCCTCTGTTTCAGAGTTCGCGGGGCCATTGGCCTCGGTCGATTCCCCGGAGGTCACCCCAGGAAGGTCTTCTCTTTGTTCGGCACTGGCCAGCAATTCCGCCTCAAGCGACGAAGCTGGCGGGTCGGATGCAACGTCCGCCTCCGGTTGCACGGTTGCGGAGCTCGTGGGGTCGGGGGCACTGGTGTTGGGTGAAGTGGTTCGTGGTTCGTCAGCCGGACTGGTGGAAGCAGGGCTCGGTGGGCGCAGCGGAGACACGATCTCTCCCCCCGCACTCGGCAAACCACTCGGCTGATCCTCCAGGAACCAGAGAATTGCGGAGGCCAGGATTGCGATGGCGATGATTGACCAGAAGGTGCGCACGGAAACTCCGTATCAAAGGGTGCTTCGCATCATGGTAGCGCTGAGGAGGATCAGGCGATCGGACGAAGGCTGCGAGACACTGGCGTTCGGTATCCGCGGACGGCGGGTGCCAGGCCAGCAAGGGCTGAGAGTACCACTGTGGCCACAATCACGACCAGTAAGGTCCGGGGATCGAGTTCCGGTGTGATCACCAGTCCCAGTTGGCTCTGAAGTTGTTCGGTGGCCACGAGGGTGCCAATCCAACAGACCAGGATGCCCCCCAGGGCGCCCAAAGCTCCGATGAGCGCTGATTCCGTCACGACCAGCCCGAAGATGCGCCGTTTGGGGCAGCCGAGTACGCGCATGATCGCGATTTGTCGGCGGCGCTGTTCCATGGAGTTCCAAAGCGCCAGCAGAATGCTGATGCCGGAGGAAAGCAGGATGACCACACCCATGGCAAGAAAGAGCCGATCCACATTGCCGACGATCGCAAACAGTCGCTCCACCTGGTTGCTGGGAGAGGCGACCGTGATCGACGTGTCCCGTCGAAGCTGATCGAAGGCCTGAGGAAGGATCGCTGAGACCGACGAGCCGCCCCGACTGGGGACGCTGAGCAGGATGCCCGTGATCAACTTGTCCTCGGGCGTGAGGTCGGTGACTTCAAGNTGTGGGTGGTGGTGTCCGTGGTGTCCGTGGTCGTGTCCGTGGTCGTGTCCGTGGTCGTGATCGTGTCCGTGGTCGTGGTCNTGTCCGTGGTCGTGNNCGTGGTCGTGNNCGTGGTCNTGGTCGTGGTCGTGTCCGTGGTCGTGTCCGTGGTCGTGTCCGTGGTCGTGGTCATGGTCGTGGTCGTGGTCGTGGTGCCCGTGTCCTCCAGATT
>NHEC01000096.1 GCA_002171655.1 Planctomycetes bacterium TMED75 | reverse complement strand
CAGCGCCTTGAAGAAGGCGTGGGTGTAGACGTGGAAGCAGGCACCGAAGGTCTGGACGACGCCGAGTCCCATGAACATGTAGCCAAGCTGCGACAGCGTTGAATATGCCAGCACGCGCTTCATGTCGTACTGCTTGATGGCGATCGTCGCGGCGAGCAATGCGGTGAATCCGCCCACCCAGCCCACGGTCGCCAGGGCATACCCGCCTGATTCCATCTCAAGCCAGAAGATCGGGTAGGTTCGCGCGATCAGGTAGATGCCAGCGGTCACCATGGTGGCCGCGTGGATGAGGGCGGAGACCGGCGTGGGGCCTTCCATGGCATCGGGCAGCCAGGTCATCAATGGGAATTGCGCACTCTTGCCAAATGCGCCGACCATCAGGAACCAGGGAATGAGGTAGGCGCTCCAGCCGAGCTGTGGCTGGCCAATCTCGGTGCCCGGAAGATTGCCGGCATCTGCGATGGGGACGTAGACGTTGAGGGCCTGGAAGAGGCCGTCGTATTCAAGGGTGCCGAAGTTGTACCAGATGAGCCAGATACCGATCGCAAGACCGAGGTCCCCGATGCGGTTCATGATGAACGCCTTCTTGCCTGCGTCGATCGCGGACTGACGCTGGTAGTAGTAGCTGATCAGGAGGTAGCTCGCGAGACCGACGCCTTCCCAGCCCAGATACAGCATGACCAGGTTGTCGCCGAGCACCAGTGAGCACATCGCCAGCAGGAAGATGCTCATGCCCGCGAAGAATCGCGAGTAGCCCTTGCCGCGGTCGTCATCCATGTACTCGGTCGCATAGAACGCGATGCAGGTGCCCAGGCCGGTGACGAACAGCATCCAGAAGAGTGAGAGGTCGTCGACGTAGAGTGCAAAGTTCGCCCGCACACTCTCAAACGGCCCGTCTCCCCAGTAGAAGTCGATCCAGTCGAAGAGGTGGATCACGGTCGGCTGACCGGGCACATGCTGCGAGTAGAGAATGCAGACCAGCACGAAGGAACTGGCCAGGGCAAGGACCGTGGTCCATCCGGGCAGTCGGTTCTTCACTTTCAGTGCGGCGTAGAGTCCACAGAGAATCGCGGAGACCGCAGGCAGCAACAGGATCAGGCCGGCCCAGCTCAGGTTCTCGTTGCGAGCGGCTTCCGGAATCGCGCTGACGCTTCCAGCGATTTCATCCTTGCCGGCAGCCAGTGCCATGCCCTGTATCAGAGTGAGGTTTAACATTCTCCCAGCTCCGACCACGCACCGACGTCAAGGGTCGCCCGGCGACGATAGAGCAGGACGACCAGCCCGAGGGCGAGCGCAGCTTCCGCGGCGGCCACCGTCAGGATGAAGATCACGAAGACCTGTCCGGAGATGTCCAGATGCATTCTGCTGAAGGTGACCATGGCCAGAGCGACGCCCTGAAACATGAGCTCCGTGCAGAGGAACATCACGATCATGTTGCGTCGGGTCATGAACCCGAAGAGTCCGATCACGAAGAGCAGTGCACTGAACACCAGGCAGATCTGAATCGACCTGGGATTGATCATCTCCGAGAGGGCGGCTGATTCGGTTGCGAGACTGAGGGTTGCGGCGAGGTTCATTCGTCACCTCCACGCTGCACGCTCGGGGCAATGCCCGCGGATTCTCGAATCTCGTCCTCGCCGAGTTCGATCTGCCGTCGTGCCAAGACCACCGCTCCGAACATGGCCATCAGCAGGATGACCCCGGCCAATTCCAGGCTCACGGGAAAATCGGACACGAGAGCGAGCCCGATCACCTGGGTGTTGGTGGGTGCGGCATCTTCGGGAAGGGTGATGGTCTTCTGCTTCCCATCAGCAAGCTTGACTTCAACCTGGGCGACCGTTCCGTCGAAGCTGATCGATCCGATGACCTGTTCGGTCTCAGGTTCCACGTCGCGCGCGACGCGTTCCAGTTGCCGAGGCATTCGGTCGAGGTCCGCCCAGATCAATTGCTCGGCGGCCTCAGCTTTGCCAGCGGTGGCCGCGGCGAACGCCCGTGAATCCTGTTCAGTCATGGCCTGAAGCAGCGAGGAGAGCAGGATGAAGCACGCAAGCAGGGCGATGGCTGGTTCACGTGGCCTGCGGTCGTACCAGGTTGATCCGGAGTCGGTTCCGTCGGTGGGCGACTGCTGGGCCAGCATCAGCACGAAAAGATAGGTGATCAGGATTGCGCCCGCATAGACAATGACCAATGCAAAGGCCATGAATTCCGCATGCAGCGTCAGGAAAAGTCCGGAAGACGCCACGACGACCAAAACGAAGTAGAGGGCGGCGAACACGGGACGGCGGTGAGTCGTTACTCGAACCGCGGCCATCACTGCGATCACGCCAAAGACCAGAGGAAGTATCGATGTTCCGATCGGCCCTTCGGCGCTGTTGAAGGTCGTCGTCATCATCCAGGCAAGTGCGCCCAGGGCGATCAACGTTCCCAAGGCACGCAGTGGCATGCGCACCCCGTTTGCCAACAGGTAGAGCCCAACGGCTCCAGCGATGCATGAACTGTAAAGAATTATCGAGGGCATCCGTGATTGGTTCTCAGGGCGTTCGAGGAGTGGGCTGCGCGGTCATTATTCCTGATTCGTATTCCTCGAAACCACCGTTTCGAATCCTGGGTCCATCCAAGTGCGTCGACTGTAGTTTGCCAAGGAATTCACTGCAACTATCACCGAAATCCGGCGGTTGCTCATGATCTCGATTTCGCAGGTAGAATGTTGCAATGGTTGATTCGATGCGCCGGAATCTTCCCAATGCCCTCACCCTCCTCAGACTTCTGATTGCGGCGGCTTTTTTTGCCACCATGAGCGTCAGCGTGGTTCGGGGAGCTGGGTTTGAGGCCTCCCGACAATTGTGGGGAAATATCGCCGTGGCTTTGTTCATCGTCGGGGCGGTGACGGATGCTCTGGATGGATATCTCGCCCGACGATGGGGGGTTGTCTCCGATTTTGGCCGAATAATGGACCCATTTTGTGACAAGGTGCTCATTCTTGGCACCTTCGCCTATCTGGCCAGTCCGCGTTTCGCGGTCATCGATGCCACTGGGCAGGTCGTGGGTATGGAAACCCGTGTCTGGGCCTGGATGGTGGTGGTGATCATCTCGCGAGAACTGCTGGTGACTTCAATCAGGGCAGTGATCGAATCGAGAGGAATTCCCTTTGGCGCGGACTGGTGGGGCAAGTCCAAGATGATCCTTCAGGCGATCACCGCTCCGTACAGTTTGTTTGTTGCCGTCAACCCCTGGTTCTCCGGTTCGACGTTTTTCGGGGGGCTCCAGGCAATCCTGGTCTGGGCTACCGTGGTGATCACCGCAATTTCCGTCATTCCATACCTTGTTCGCGGTCGCCGGCTTCTTGAGGCTGAGCCAGCCGGAAAAGAGTGAGTCACATGAAGTCGATTCGAGTGTTCTTCCTCACCGCCGGAGGACTTGGCTACGCGCCGATTGCCTCGGGCACCTTTGGCTCGCTGCCTCCGGTAGTGATCGCCTTCGTACTTGCCATGTTGGGCCAGTCGGTCTGGCTGATCTCCCTCGTGATGCTTCTGCTGATGCTGGTCTTTTCGATCGCCTGTCTTCGATTTGGCAACGAGGCAGAGACTCTCTTTGGGCGCAAGGATCCCGGGCAGGTCGTGGCTGATGAAGTGGCGGGTCAGTCAGTTGCACTGCTGCTGCTGCCCTGGGCGGACCCCTCGATACCGGGGGCCTTCTGGCAGAATCTTCTCCTGGCGGTCGGTGCGTTTCTCGCCTTCCGCTTCTTCGACATCCTCAAGCCGCCGCCCGCCTCGAACCTCGAATCGCTCAAGGGTGGGCTTGGAATCCTGGTCGACGATCTGGTCACCGGCTTCATGGCCCTGGTGGTGGTACAGGTCGTCGCACGCGGGTTGTTTCTCTGGCAATTCCCTCCAGGCGCGTAGCGCTGCGGCCCTGATCGAGGTGTTCGCCGGATCTATTTCTCGTCGGTGCCATTCATTGCGGTGAGTGCGGTCAGTTCTTCTTCGAGCTGTTCTTGCAGAGCTTCCTTGCCACCAAAGCCAATGTGGACGTGGCGAATGATGCCCTCGCGATCGATCACCACGGAGTGTGGGATGCCACCAACGTCGAACGCCTTGCCGGCGGTGCCATCAGAATCCATCAGAACCGTGAAGTCCCAACCCTTGTTTTTCATGAACTTCGACACCCGTTCGGGCTTTTCTCGCACGTCGATCGCGTAGAAGACCACGCCCTGGTCCTTGAAGCGCTTGGTCACTTCATCGACTGTCGGCAGGCCGGCGACGCATGGTGCACACCATGTGGCCCAGAAGTCCAGCACGACGACCTTGCCCTTGAGCGAAGACAACGTGACCTCCTCGGTCCCGTCGAGGGTCGGGAGGGTGAAGTTCGGTGCGGCAGCATTCTCACTCGGATGCGAGGGAGCCTTGCCGGGAGTGGTTTCTGGCATATCAAGGCCCTTGAGTTCCTCGGCGGTGGCAGACATCGCATAGGCCACCACATCGTCGACCTTCTTCCAGTCCTCTGGAATGGCAATCGAATACCCCTCAGGTGGTGCGCCAGTCTTCCACTTGGAGTACGAGAGCAGTATCTCTGGCAGGTCCATGTCGGGCTCGGTGGCCGCGAAGTCAGGTTTGATTCCAAGCAGCCAGGGCTGCGATCCCTTGGCGACCCACAGCGTTGCATTCGCGATTGGATTGAGCTGGACGTTGGAGGTGGGATCCACGGTGGTCATGAGCGTGAGCTTGTAGGCCTCAGAACCGTTGAACTTCTCTTCTCCATCAAGTGAGACCTTCTCGACGCCCTGGAGCATCTGCAGTCCCGGGCGATCACTGAAGAGCGAGAGCGCAATCAGCAGGGAGGGATCTTGCGTCAGTTCGATCCCGGGGGCGTCCGGCTCGATTGGTTCATTCGAAAAGGCTCCTTCAACCACTGCCTGGAAGGTCTTCGGCGCCTTTGAGACTGAATAGGCCTTGAACGTGGCGATTGCGAAGGTGAGTTCGCTTCCGTTGCAGGCAGCATCGATGCCGCCGCTGTTCTGGGCGGGTTGGTACCGAAGCAGATTGGGACGGCCGACTGCGATGGCCGAAGACTGGCTCATCTCTTCCAGGTCCGTCATTCCCTCGAACTGTGCCGAGAAGGTGAGACTGGATTCGAAGGTCACCTGGTCAAGAGACTTGTAGAACGTGTCCAGGCGGGTAATCAGCGCACGGGCCTCTGAGGTGACTTGGGGTGCCGCGGGGGCATCCTGGGCAGCAAGGACAGACTGGCTGCACACAGGTAGGGCAAGCAGCCCGCAAAGGGCGATGGCTGATGGGCGCATGGTGATTGATCCTTCGTGTTGGTGTGGACGAAGGAGTCTACCATCCGGGTCGGGATGCGGTGCAGGGAATGTGTTTTCCTGCGGAACGCAGGAATTCGAGTGGCCAGCTCGGCCAGTCAGTTGTCTTCGTCAGAGCCACCGTCGTTGAACTGCATGTCCAGCTGAGGACGTTGGATGATGAAACCCATCACGCTGGCGACCGTGATCAACAGGGGGACGATCATCGGGACTTCCTGCAGGTGCTGGAGCACAGGGGCCTGAATCGCATCGATCTGCATCATGATTCCAAACGCCCCCATGACGAAGAGCACGCCGCCGCTCACACTCATGAAGAATGTAATCACGAGCCGTGAGAGGATGAAACTGGTCAGGGCGAGCGCGATGAAACCCATGCCTGCTCCGGCCCAGGCCTCCCCGGCAGCTTCTGGTGCAAGCAGTCCCCAGACATTGGCACCGATGAAGGCTCCAACCAGTCCAGCCAGGATGGCAATGGTCCATTTGAGCATCGGTGCGGCCAATGCCGCACAGAGCAGACCGACGGCAATGGCGATGACCAGTGATCGGCCCATTGAAAAAGTCAAGACATGACCGAGCCCCAGACCTGCCAGGAGTGCCAGGACCAGGACAATCGCCCGGTGCCATTTCCATCCCCGAAGCAGGCAGACACCACCGACCGCACAGAGAATGATCGCGAGGACCAGTGACAAGGAGTTGATGGTCTCAATCAGCAGCGCTGGGTTGGCCAGGACATCGAAACGTTCAACCACATGTTCGAAACCACTCGAGAGTGATTCCGAGGTGCTGGATGATTGGCTGAGTGCAAGCGTGGTCATGTTGAGGTCCCATGCAAAGTGATCGGTGGTGATGACTGAGCCGCATCAAGCTCAGGCAAGAAAGGCTTCTTGTGTATCGGTCCTGCGACGGTCTGAAAGCCATGAAATCACACCCCCGCTGGCAGCGAGGAATGTCCAGCCACCCAGCCAAAAGGCAGGATGAAGCGTCCAGAGGCTCTCTCCGAGCCTGGGAGTGATGATCTGAGCGATAAAGACGCCGCCCAGCAGCACGAGGGCACTTCCGACCAGTGCGGAGACCACCCCGCTCGACCACTTCCAGGCGACCAGGCCAAGCATGAATCCAAAGAGGGCGCCCAGAGCGGCTGTGCCGAGCAGGGCCTGCTGAGCGGAGACCTCAAGAGTGCCCCAGAGCGATTGAAGGCGGGTTCCCATCCCTTTGAGTTGGGTATTGAGGCGGCTCAGCCACTGGTTGCAGAATCCAACGAAGCTGGATTCGGCGCTGCGTGCCCGGTCGGCGATCGCAGCAGTGGCCTGGTGTGTGGCCACCCCACTCCAGGCTCCGCTGGAAGGCGCTGAGGCGTGCTGGGTCTGGGAAGCGACTGCCGCAGGCAGGGGGCCTTCAGAGGGAGTTGGTGTGGCGTCGGTCGTTGTCTTGAGTGGGGCAGAGCGGTCGGTGGGGACCACCAGTCCTCCCTGAATGGCGACCAGCAAGGCGAGGCCGGCCAGGATTCCGCAGCTGCAGCCCATGACCGTGGCAACCGTGATCCGGCAAAGAACAAGCCCTACTCCGACTCCCAGAAGACCACCGATGACTGAGCAGGCGAGCGGCGAAAGTCCAAGCGTGAGGTTCTCTCCCAGCGCGTTGCCCGCCAGGACCCCCAGCAGCCCTCCCAGTACGGCAAGGCCGGTTCGCAGCACGGATCTGCCAAAGAGCAGCAGAAAGATCCCCAGCAGCGCGACCCCACCGCCCAGAAGAACGGTCGGATCCAGATGAATCGGTCCTTCCTGCACGGCAAGTGGCATGCGGGCGGCTGAGAGCAGGATGGATGGGGTGAACTCGGTCATCTCCTTGTACGTATCGGCTTGCGGGCTGTTCTGGCTTGGGTAAGTTGGCGATGCGGATGTTTCAAGCAGAGGCGACGCCCAGAACCCATTTTTTCATGAGGAACCTCCATGAGCACTGATTCCGATCAAGACCCCATCGATTCGCTCGATGAATTACGACAGCGTATCGATGAGGTGGATCATCGCCTGGTCGAGATTCTGGGCCAGCGGGCGCAGTTGGTTTCGCGGGTTGGTGATGCCAAGCGAGGAGACGGAACCCCGATCTACGCCCCCGATCGTGAAAAGCGGGTCATCGAGCGAGCGCTTGAACTCAACCGAGACAATCAGGGTTCGCTTCCAGACAGAACGATCGAAGGCATCTACCGCGAGTTGATGTCCGGTTCATTCACGCTCGAGCGGGCGATTCGGATTGGATACCTGGGTCCTCCCGGAACCTTCAGCCACGTCGCTGCAGTGCGTCATTTCGGTTCCTCCGTCGATCTCGTTCAACAGACGGATATCGAATCGGTCTTCGATGAGGTCCAGGCAGGCCGTGTCAACTACGGGCTGGTGCCCTATGAGAATTCCATCGGCGGCTCGGTCACCGACACCCTCGACGCTTTTCAATCCCATGATGTGGTGGTGTACGCCGAGGCACTCGTCGAAGTCCAGCATGCGCTGCTTGCCAACTGTCCGCTGGATGAGATTTCCGAGATTCATTCCAAACCACAAGCATTCACCCAGTGCCGAAAGTGGCTGCAGGACCGCTTTGCACACGTCGAATACGTGTCCCGGGCCAGTACCGCCCGTGCGGTCGAAGCGGCTGCGGGGGGGCAGGGGATTGCGGCGATCGGCTCCTCCCTTGCGGGTGAGATCTACGGAGTCAAAGAGCTTTTCAACGACATCGCGCACAAGGCGGACAACATCACTCGCTTCCTGGTGATCGGGTCCGAGGAGGCGTTGCCGACCGGGGAGGATCGCACGACGATCATCTTCACCACCGTTGACGCGCCCGGAGCTCTGGTGGAAGTCCTCAACGGCTTTCGGGATGCGCGCGTGAACCTCAGCCATATCGACAAGCGCCCGAGTGGTCGTGAAAACTGGCATTACACGTTCTTCATCGACGCCCTCGGCCATCGGAGTGATGAGTCCATGTGTGCGGCGGTCGAATCGGCCCAGAAACATTGCGTTGAACTCAAGGTTCTGGGTTCCTATCCCAGAGCACAGCGCGTGCTCTGAATTCAGAGCACGCGCCGGGAAGTTTGGATGTGGGAAGCGGTTCCGCTCTAGCAGCCAGACCAGTTGCCAAGCATCACGGTGAGGTCGGAGCCGTCGACGTCGCCGTCTTTGTCGATGTCCGCGGGGCAGTCATCGCCGGTGCAGTTGCCCCAATTGCCAAGCAATACGGTGAGGTCGGTGCCGCTGACGCAGCCATCACAGTCGAGGTCGGCCGTCGAGCAGGCGGCTTCGATTTCGATGGCTCCGATGTGTCCGATTTCGCAATGGAAGATGCAGAAGTACTCAAACGGGCCCAATGGATAGTCGTCTGGAATCTGCCAGATGACCTGGTCGTAGATGAAGTCCAGGGGCAGTGCAATCGCGTCATCCGGGGTGCAGGTGACGATGTCGCCACTGTGGATCGAGTGTCCGCCGTTGTTGTGGTTCCAGACGATCGTATCGCCGGGCGAAGCGGTCGTAAGCTCAGGTATGTAGTCCAGCACATCCTGTTCAATGGTCACGACCTTGGAGCCTGCTCGAGGAACCACGATGATCTCAGCGGACATGCCATTGCTGCAATGGTTGCCAACGCTGCAGAAGTAGGGGATCCGCCCGCTTACTGCGTCGGGGACCGTCCAGGTTGCCGTGGGTGAGGAGGCGGTGAGCTGCAGATTGAAGTAGGGGAATCCGGCGAAAATCCCGCCATCATCAGATGCTTCGAAGCAGTCTCTCCCGTGGACGGCGTCGTGCGTGCCCCCGGTTCTGGTCCAGGTGATCACATCGCCGGGGCTGACCGTCACTGAAGGCGGATCGAAACTCAATCCAACCTGTGTAATTGCGATTTCATCCGCCTGAGCGGTACAGGCCAGGCCAATAAAGAGGACACCGGTGGCGATGGTTTTCATACGAATGTTTCCTACTCTGTGGTAATAAAGACTTTTGGTATCTAATTCGTACCTTTTCAATGGGGGCGAATCAACGATCAATCGAGAGATTGGTCACATCTTGCTCGGGTCAGCGGGACCAACTGCTCAAAGAGTAGACTTGACAGCATGATCTCCGCTTTTTTATCCATGATTTTCTCGGTCCTGCTCCTCTCGGCGGCTCTGGTGAGTCCCGGTGCAGGAAACTCAGGGGACGATCCCCCCAAACCGCAGAAGGGTTTGAACGCCATTTCCACGCACCGATTCACCAACCGACTTGTCGACGAGACCAGCCCCTACCTCCTGCAGCATGCTCACAACCCCGTTGACTGGCATCCCTGGGGGGCCGAGGCGATCGCCCTCGCGCGATCTGAGAACACACCAATCTTTCTATCAATCGGCTATTCCACCTGCTATTGGTGCCATGTGATGGAGCGTGAGTGCTTTGAAGAGGAGTCGATTGGCAAGCTCATGAATCGCAACTTCATCAACATCAAGATGGATCGTGAGCAGCGACCCGATGTCGATGAAATCTACATGACCGCCTGCCAGGTCTTCACGAGAATGACTACGGGGCGTTCCAGTGGCGGCTGGCCCTTGTCGGTATTCATCGATCCCTTCACGCTCGAGCCCTACTACGTGGGGACGTATTTCCCGCCCAAGCCTTCGCAGGGGCGGCCCAGTTTCCCGCAGGTGCTTGAGGCGATGTCCGACGCCTGGAAAGACAATCGCTCCCAAGTGGAGGAGCAGGCTGCCAACGTCGCACGTCTGGTGCGTCAGTCCCTGCAGGCGGGGTACTCCGTCCGGCCCCTCGATCGTGGCCTGATCGATTCGGCAGTCGATCACCTCATGTCGATGTACGACCGGACTCATGGCGGATTTGGTTCCGCCCCGAAATTCCCGCAGCCGGTCTTTCTTGAACTTCTGATGCAAGCGGGGGTCGGGCAACCGGCCATCGACGCGGCCGTCAAGTCCACACTCGATGCCATGGCGAAAGGCGGACTCTACGACCAGGTGGGCGGTGGCTTTCACCGCTATTCGGTCGACGAACAATGGCTGGTTCCGCATTTCGAGAAGATGCTGTACGACAACGGGCAGCTTGCTTCGGTCTACGCTCGATCGCATGAACGTACCGGGGATCCCTTCCACGCTCGCATCGTGGAGGAGACCCTTGATTACGTGCTGCGCGAGATGACTGATGCGAAGACTGGAGTCTTCTTCAGTGCCCAGGATGCCGAGGTCAACACCCACGAGGGTGAGAACTACTTGTGGGATGAAGCGGAGCTCTCGCAAGTGCTGCGCGCGGCGGGGCTGGGGGATGATGTGCCACTGGCCATCGAGGTCTTCGGGATTTCCGAGGGCACTAATTTTCGGGATCCCCATCATCCACAGGCACCTCCCACAAACGTTCTGTTCATGGCCGATCGTCCGGAAGAGCTTGCGCGTGCTCATCAATTGACGGAAGAGCAATTCGACGAGTTTCTCGCACGGGTTCGAGATGTCCTCTATCGCAGTCGCATGACTCGAGATCAGCCGGGTCTCGATGACAAGGTCATTGCAAGCTGGAATGGGCTCATGATTCGCGGCATGGCCGACGGTGGTCGAGTGCTTGCGCGTCCAGATTACGTGGTTGCGGCCGAACGAGCGGCGCGGTCGGTTCTTTCGACGATGCGTTCAGAGGACGGTGCGTTGATGCGAACCTCCCGGGCGGGTGTGGCCTCGATTCCGGCCTTCCTCGAGGACTACGCCTTTATGGCCCGCGCAGCATTGAGTCTGTACGAAGCGACTGAAGATCCGGAGTGGCTTGCGGCGGCGGTCGAGCTCGTCGAGACTGCTCGGAGACTCTTTTGGGGTTCAGACGGTGCGTGGTATGACACGATGGCCGATCAGGAGGATCTGCTGGTGCGCTCGCGCAATCTGGGCGACGGCGCGGTCCCCAGCGGCATCGGAACGATGCTGCTGGTCCTCGACCAGCTGCACGAACTCACCCAGGAAGCCTGGTATCTGGATGACCTTGAATCCGCACTGACACGTCTGAGCGGCTCATTTGCTGCCAACCCATTGGGTTCCACGTACGCCACCATGGTTGTGGACCGGGGCCTGCAGGCCTACCCAGATCGCCTCCCTCGAACTCAGGCTGCAGACCTCGATTCCCCGGTCACCGCGAAGCTTCTTCCTGATGAGGTGGTTTTTTCCGAGGACGAAACCGCCACTGTGGTACTCCGTCTTGAAATCGATCCGGGTTTCCACATCAATGCGCATGAGCCAGGCAAGCAGGAGCTTCTCGGTCTTCTCGTTCAGATTCGTGGCGGAGAGGGCATTGAAGGGAGAGTGGAGTTCCCCCTCGGGGAGCTGTATCGAGAATCAATCCGGGTGCATGCACGCGAGCTCGAACTGCCGATTCTGCTGAGGAAGGTCGGCCCACTCAGCGGCTCTCCATCGGTGGCAGTTCGCTGGCAAGCCTGCACTGACGAGGTGTGTCTCACACCACAGTCGGTTCTTCTTCCTCTTGAGATCGCGGAAGTCGATCCATGAGCAGTACCAACGATTCAGGGCCGTTCAAGCTGGCGATCCTTTCCACCGGCGGCACCATTGAAAAGACGTATTGTTCGCGTGATGGTTCGTTGCTCAACCAGCGCTCGGTACTTGATCTGCTGTTGGCTGACCTGGAGCTGCCTGGCCTTGAAATACACCGGAGCTCCGTAAGCAACATGGATTCTCTTGACATGACTCAGTCCGATCACCAGGGGATTGTCAATGCAGTCTGTGAAGTACTTGTCGGCTCTGATGGCGTGGTGGTGGTGCACGGTACGGATCGACTCGCCATCACCGGCGAGTTGCTCCATGAGCATATGGTCGCAGCAGGGGGGTGGCCGATTCCAGTGGTGCTGACTGGTGCAATGCGACCCTATGAACTTCGGGCCAGTGATGCACTGCAGAACATGACCGAGGCGATTCTGGCCGTCCAGTTGCTCGCGCCCGGGATTTTTTGTGTGCTTCACTCGAAGATCCTCGCCTTTCCGGGCGTGGTGAAGGACCCGGAACTGGAGACATTCAAATCAGCTGGATCACCTGCCGGCTGATTCGCACTCCAGTACACTGTGCTGATCATGGAGGCTGAGCTGTGTTCACCCCAACAGCCCCACATTGAAGAGGAGTCCCATGTCCACCAAGTACCTGACCGCACCCATTCCTACAAAGTCTTTGCCTGGTGGTATTCCGTTCATCATCGGAAACGAAGCCGCAGAGCGATTCAGCTTTTATGGAATGAAGGGCATCCTCGTGATGTTCATGACGGGGTATCTGCTGGCACTGGCAAATGACCCAAATGGTGTTCCAATCGCAGATTCCAAGGCGATGGAGGACTATCACCTCTTCACTTCCGCGGTCTATTTTACCCCGTTCCTGGGTGCGATCATCGCCGACATCTTCCTTGGCAAGTACCTCACGATCATGCTTCTCTCGGTGGTCTACTGCATCGGTCACGGGATCCTTGCTCTGATGGGTGCGCAGTTCATGGGCATGGACAAGGCCCTCGATCCCTACACTTTCATGGTGATCGGTCTGGTGGTCATCGCGTTCGGATCAGGCGGGATCAAGCCATGTGTCTCGGCGCACGTCGGCGACCAGTTCGGAGAGTCGAATTCCCACTGGCTGGAAAAGGTGTTTCAGTGGTTCTATCTATCAATCAACCTCGGCGCTGCGGTGGCGAGTCTGCTCACTCCCTGGTTGATGAAGTGGTACGGCCCCCACTGGGCGTTTGGAGTGCCCGGGGTATTGATGGCGATTGCCACCCTGGTGTTCTGGATGGGGCGTCATCGTTTCATTCATGTACCTGCAGGCGGTATGGCATTCGTTCGTGAACTGTTCAGTGCGGAGGGGATATCCGCCCTTCTGAAACTGGCGATCATCTACGTCTTCGTCGCTGTCTTCTGGGCCCTCTTCGACCAGACTGGCTCGTCATGGGTGCTTCAAGCCGACAACATGGACCGCAACTGGCTCGGTGTCCACTGGCTCGCACCTCAATTGCAGTTCATCAATCCAGTGATGATCCTGATCCTGGTTCCCCTGACCGGTTTCGTGATCTATCCAGCAATCAACAAGGTGTTCACTCTGACCCCGATGCGAAAGATCTGCATCGGGCTGTTCATCATGGTGCCTGGATTCGCGATCATTTCCGTGGCACAGCAGTGGATCGATGCCGGGGAAACACCTTCGATCGGATGGCAGGTACTCGGTTATGCGATTCTCACCACATCTGAAGTGATGGTCTCGATCACCTGTCTTGAATTCAGCTACACCCAGGCACCTCGCAAGATCAAGTCATTCGTCATGGCAACGTTCCTGGCCTCCGTGACACTCGGCAATCTCTTTACCGCATATGTCATGGGTTCGATCTCGATCGACCAGTTTGATCCCAACTCAAGCGTGTTGATCGATAAGGCCGAAAAGAACTCGAACCCCGATGGAAGCTACATCCTCACCATGCCCTGGGTTGGATTCGAGGGCGGCGACAGTGTCCAGGTTCGTTACAACGCTGAGGGCATTCAGCAGTCGATCAACGTCAACGGACTTGGCGACGTGCGAGAAGGAATTGGGCGCATCCAACAGTACTGGGCATCCCACGAGACCTCGGATATCGAACACACCGGACTTCCTTCTGAAGATGAAGGGACGAAGCTGGTCTCAACCATTACTGATCCCTGGGGAAATCCACTTCACTACCGTCTGATGAGTTCCATGGAGGCGCGAGTAAGCAGTTCGGGCCCTGATGGCACATTGCTGACTCCCGATGACATCAATGACCTGATTACGATCAAGCCCGCTCCGTCCTCACTCGACAAGGAGACCTGGCTGTTCAAGCGTAAGCTCGAGATGAGCAAGGAGTTCGGTACGCCGCCTCCTGATGCTGGCGCCGTTACCGGTGCGGGTCCCTCGTTCACTTCCAAGGTCACCGTCGGTGGAGGTCAGACTCTGGAAGGTGCACCACTCTTCTGGTTCTTTACCTGGGTGATGCTTGGAACCGCGATCTGTTTCATCCCAGTGATGCTTTTCTACGTTCCGCGGCAGTACTTGCAAGAAGAGGTCGCGCACATGGAGGCAGTCGACGAGGGGATCAGTAATTTCTGATTCCGTCGATGCCAACCAGGAGCGGCTGATTCCGCTTCGGCGGCCCCCGGTCCTGGTCTTTCAGGATGATCCCTGGGTCACTGATCGCGTTCCGTTGCGTCTGGTCGACGAGCGCTGGGAAGCACTGTGTCGAGACAACCCTCGTTACTTCGATGGAGATACGCTGCAGGTGCTGGGGGTGGTTCGAAACGGTCATGGTGGTGTGACGATCCATGTGGCCAAGACGAGTTACCGCCAGTACGCCGTTCAGCGAACTGGGATTGATACCGGGACCCGTGCGCTGGGGGTGAAAGGCCTGTGCCGAACACCGGAGGGAAGTTGGTTGATGGGGCAGAGAAGCTCTGAGGTCGCTTTCTATCCCAGCGAATGGGAGTTTGTCCCCGGTGGATCAGTGGATGCGGGCCGAACCCTCCAGGAATCAATTCTTGGAGAGTTGTCAGAGGAAAGTGGCTGGGAGGCCGTCGGGAGTCCACAGGCGGTCGCGGTGATCTATGATCCTTCTGCATTCAGCTGGGAGGTCGTCTACCTGCTTGACGTTCGGCCGGGCAGTGTCCCCCCGACCGAAGCCTGGGAATACGCCCGGATCAGATCGATTCCAGCCGGGAGTGAGCCGAAACCGCTTGCCTCTGTGGCCAGGCAGATGACTCGTATTCGAGATGGAGTGACGCATGACCGATCCTGAATCCAACGCCAACATGGCATCCGAAAGACCCTCGGAGCTGCCGACGCAGCCGATGCCTGACATCCTCCTTGAACGAGCCAAGACCTTGGTGATCGACAAGCCGGCCGGAGTTTCTTCTCAGATGCGGGTCGACAACGAGGGCGTTTCGATCATCGAACGGGTACGCCGAAACGGGTTTCCGCGTGCAGAACTACCCCACCGTCTTGATCGAATGACGGGGGGGGTCCTGGTGGTTGCCACCGACCTGCATGCTCTGCGTTTTCACAACGAATCGATCCGTGATGGATTGTGGACCAAGATCTACGTCGCTCGAGTCACTCGGCCGTTGTACTGCCACAAGCTTCTCGGCAAGAAACGACTCTACATGCGCCGCAAGGGACGTAAGGCGCATGTGGTGAAGTCTGGGGGCAAGGTTGCACGGATGGAAGTGCTTGCTCTGGCGGACGTGCCTGGATCCGTCGACCAGATCGATGTCGTGATTGATCTGGGAACTGGGCGATACCACCAGATACGAGCCGGGCTGGCCTCGATGAAGGCTCCATTGGTAGGAGACATCACCTACGGGGGTGTCGAGGGGGTTCAGCCAATTCTCACCCACGTGATGATGCGCTTCCCATTGCCCGACGGCAGCTGGCATCTCTTGCGAACTCCGGCCGTTCCTGATGGTGTTGAAGTCGATGCCGAACTGGTTTCATTCCTTGATGAGCTTCAGGGGGAGCTTGCTCCGCCAGCGAAGTCTTCGGACTGATTTGAATCGAGCCTCATCAAGTTGAATTGCCCGCTTTCGTTTTTTCGCTTGTGGGCTCTTTCAGGCGTTGCTTTGTTTCAATCGAGATCCGTACCTAACAACGCGTCCCAGAGAAAGATCGTCTCGCCATGATTCGACTTGGTCCGCTCATCGTGTGTGCCCTGATTTGGAATGTCGGGTCTCCCGTTGCCCCCGCCAGTTCGGGTGGAACGGTCACGGGAGCAGGTCATCGTCTGGGTGCGACCTTGGATGACGCAGCCCATCCGTTCACTGAGACCCCAATCTGCTGTCCCGGTCCGGGAGTTCAGGATGCTGCGACGGCTGGTCGCTTCGTCTTCCTCTTCAGTAATGAAGCAGCAGAGTTCGAGGATTGTTGTGGCAACCCGTTTTCGGTCACTGGACATCTTCAGAGTTCAGTGTGTTCGCGGCGGAACTGATCGCTGAAACCAACGCTCGTCCGTTCTTTGGTCAAGGGGACCCGGCCAATCCGTGCGCATATCCGCTGAGCCCGTCTCAGTTGGGGAACTTCGATCTGCGCTCTGCGTGTGTGAAATGGGGTCTCGAAAGTCACCAGGGTTATTCCTCCGGGAGGCCTCCCCTGCACCAGTTTCGATGTTGACTCAGACGGTGTCGTCGGTGGTGTTGAATTGGCCACACTTCTGTCGGAGTGGGGGAGTTGTTCCCCCAAGGCAGAGTGCCGGGGTGATCTGAATCAAGACGACCAGGTCAATGGCCTGGATCTGCAGATGCTCATTACAGTCTGGGGCGCACTCTCAGTCGCTCATCAGGGGGGCTTACCCTCCGACGTTGCGAGGGCCGGCTGAAGACGCTTGCAGCCAGCCGAGTGCTTCGCGCCATGGATCGGAGCTTCGAGTCGGGCTCGCGGTGGGGAGGGCGTTCACCCACTGCGTTTCGCCCAGGCGGTCCGTGACCAGCTGGCTGGCTGACTGCCTGAATCGCAGGGTCTCGACCGGCTTCAGTGGTGCTCGAATGCTGCCGATCATCATGAATGGGCTGAGCAGGTCCCGAAAGCCATCGGTCGAATGCAGCAGAGTGAGCGTTGATCCGACGAGATTCAGGCTCATGGCGGTCTTGCCCGAGGTCCCATTGGGCCAAGCAAAGCCCGCTCCACCGTAAATTCCAAGTTCGCCTTGGGTGATCAGCACGAGTCTGAGAACCACATTGGTTGCGGTCGGATCGACGGGGGTGGACCCGGGCTTTGGTTCCCACAACAGCTGAGCGTGGAGGATGAGTGCATCCTTTACGTCACCCTTTGTCAGTTCTTCGAGGGTTCGATTGGAAAGGAAGAAGGAGCTTTCTGCAGGCTCATTCGCGTAGCACCCGTTCTGAAGGCTCAGCTGCAGCGAAGCAGGGTCTTCGGCCAAGGACGTCGCCATGATGTTGGCTCTGGGCACGGAGCTTACAGAGCAGCCCCCCAGAATCATAAGGAAGGTGGCCAAGGGGAGGATGACTCGGATCAGGCGCATTGGATGCAGTCGGGGGCGGCTTCTTGGTACGTGTTGCACATCCAGCGGGGGTGGACGGCCTTGGCTCAGTTGTTCAGGCTCTGGTGTTCGCCGGGAGAGATTGCGGTGGAAGTACCTGGGAGTGATGACTCCTCGGGGTGCGTACTGACTCCGTGCGCTGCAGGGCGGTCGATTCCGAGTGCCTTGAGGGTGTCGCGTTCGATGATGGAGTGGATGATTGACCGAGCGATGCTGGGAAGGTTGCTCCCCTGGCTGAAGCTGTTCAGTGAATACAGCCGTTCGATCGCTTCTGTAGGGCCCTGGGCCGGCCAGCCGGAGGCAAAGAGCAGTCGATCCATGATGTTCGTGGTGCTTTCACCTAAGGCCTGGGCGTTGAGCAGGGCATTCCAGGTCGCCCAGGGGTTTCTGGTGAGAAATGAGAGATCGGCGAAGACGTTCTCATGCTTCTGCAGAAGCAGGAGCGTTTCGTCCACCCAGGGAAACCCGACACCGCTGATGACAATCTTGAGTTTGGGGAAGGTTCTGGCAACTTCGTCCCACGCCAATGGACGGTCAAACTCAAGCACACTTTGAGGAATTCCGATCTCAGGTCGGGAGATCATCACCGGCATCCTCTTTTCCTCACATGCCTCGTAGATCTGCATCGCTGAGGAATGCGTCGGATGAAGTCCTTGCATTGATGGGGCGATCGAGATTCCGGCGAGTCCGAGCTCGAGGGCGGATTCCAATTCACGTTGAGAATCCGGGACCAGAGGGTCGATGCCTGCAATGCCGATGAGGCGACTGGGGTGTCTTTCCACGAGCTCAGCGATGAACTCATTGGGGATGTTTGCTCCCAGCATCTGACTGCGAAAGCCGTGCACTAGGGCGACGTCCACGCAAGCGAGTTGGTCAATGAGTGCATCCGGACCGTGGTCGCTGCGAAGCCAGTGTTCGCCATTGGATTTACGGATCACGGCCGAGGCTTGTGATCCGAGTTGGTTCGAGGAGGACCAGCAGCGGGTGTTGGTATCAACAATCATGTGTGCTCTTCCGGTTTTGGTGGCCTACCCAGCATTCATCAAGAGAACCAGATGCCACTGTATAAAGCTTAATCCTACTGGACGATCGACGGAAATGGCTTATTTGCTCATTCCACTCTACTTATCGGCCGGTAGGGGGCACTGGGGTTCACTATTTGGCTGTGGAATCACTCCCTCGTGTTCATGGCTCCGCTCCTATACTTCTTCCATGCCACCCCACACGACCCGTACCAAGCCGAGCCAGATTCCCGCCTGGAGCAAGGACGACCTCCAAAGTGACCTCCACGGCCGTTCCGACAAGGCACGCCGGGTTCAGGAGATGTTTGCCTCGATCGCTCCTTCGTATGACTCAAACAATCGTATTCACTCCTTTGGCCTTGACCGGTTGTGGCGCCGTCGAGTGGTGAAGTTCATGTCCCCCGTAGAGGGGCTGGACGTGATTGATGTCGCTTGCGGCACCGGTGATTTGTCGGAGGCTTTCGAGCGAGCGGGTGCCCGTTCGGTGCTGGGGATCGATTTCACTCCTGAAATGCTTGATATCGCGAGAGTTCGGGCTCAGCGGGCTCGCCGCGAGCGTATCGAATACCGTGAAGGTGATGCCATGGCACTAGAACTCGATGATGCGAGTGGTGACCTGGTCTCCATTGCATTTGGAATTCGCAATGTGGCTTCACCCGAGCAGGCCCTGGCTGAGTTTCGCAGGGTGCTTCGTCCTGGGGGGCGATTGGTGGTCCTGGAATTCAGTGAACCCAGAAATCCATTCATTCGATGGGGTCACGACCTGTACTGCACGCAGTTGATGCCTCGAACGGCAGCCTTTCTGGCGCGGGATCGCTCCGGTGCCTACCGCTACCTTCCCAAGTCGGTCAGTTCCTTCATGGGGCGGGAGCAGCTCGTCTCCGCAATGAAGGATGCTGGATTCAAGGATGTTCTTCAGATCCCAATGACCTTTGGTGTCTGCGTGGCGTACATCGGCCGAGCCTGACAAAGAGTTCAGCAGTTTGCTCTGTCGGGGCCACCCCTCTCTCATGGTGCCTGGAGGGCGTTTTTCGCGGCAGCAACTAGCCAATAACCGTCCAAGGGGCCCGATAAAAGAGGATTTTCGGAGATTTGGCCTCGCTGCATCTGAATGTGATTTCATGTCGATTGATTGTCTCTCGGCGGAGTGCATCAGCGTCACTCCCTCGAATTGTGGCGGAGGATCCGTCTCTCACTCAACAACCACGATTCAGGTCAGGGCTCATAGGAATCAGCCAACGACCGCGACAAGCGACTGGAACAACGGCATGAACAAGGAACTCATCACTGAACGTCTCTTTCAACTCCTCATTTCTGGAGAGCGTGACTCCGCTCGAAAGATGGTCGACGAAGTGCTCGATCTGGGAGCCACTCACGAAGAGATGACCACCGAATTCTTCTGGCCTCTGATGGAAATGGTTGAAACCCTCTTCCGCAACGACCAGATCACGACCATCGCCCATCGATACGCCACCCGTCTGCTTCGTGCATTCGTCGACCAAGCTCAAGCGAACTACACTCAGAAGTCTCGCCGAAACAAGAAGGTATGCATGTTCTGTGGCCCCACAGAAGGTGATGAGCTTTCTGCCCAGATCGTGGCGGATCTTGCTGAAGCTGACGGATACGAGGTCTACTTCGCAGGTGGTGGTGTCGCAAATGATGAGATTCTCGCCGAAGTCGGCGAGCAGAACCCAGACGTCCTGCTCATGTTTGCAGCCGCTCCTTCTGATTGTCCTCAGATCCGAGAACTCATCGACACCATCAAGGAGATTGGCGCCTGCGGTCAAACCCAGTTCGTAGTGGGTGGGGGGGTCTTCAATCGAGCCCCGGGGCTGGCTGAAGAAATTGGAGCAGATCTCTGGGCTACAACGCCCACCGAGCTGCTCGCCCGCCTCGAACAGGAGCCTCAGCGCCGAGCCCCTGAGGACCAGCGAACCGTTGGCCGCTCGCGTCGGGATGGCCGAATGGCCGCCTGAGGCCCTCTGAAGGGGTTTTAAGAGTGAGATTTTTCAGGGGCGACCGGCAATGCCGGTCGCCCTTATTCGTTG
>NHEC01000095.1 GCA_002171655.1 Planctomycetes bacterium TMED75 | reverse complement strand
CTGATGGACTCGATGGGGGGGACGCTCCGGCTCACGAGCATGCCCGACCGTGGGACCACCGTCGAGGTGCAGCTTCCGATCATTCGAATCGACCGAGACGATGACGAGGCCCTCCGCGGCCGACGGGTCCTGCTGATCGATGATTGTGCAGACACTCTGGCCCTCCTCGAGCACCAGGTCCGGGCTCTGGGTGCCGAGGTGGTGACGGCGGCCGACGGTACCCGTGCACTCGCGCATCTTCAGTGCGTCAGTCCCACCACCGGTTTCGATCTGATCCTGCTGGATCTCGAGATGCCCGGTCTTGATGGCTGGTCGACCGCGCGGGAGATTCGTCGACTGGGGTTTCGCGGTTGCTTGATCGCCTCCAGCGCCCACCACGGTCGATTGCATCGAAATCGGGCGCTCCATGCCGGCTGCTCGGACTTCATCGGGAAACCGCTGGCACCGGAATCTCTGATCTGGGCCCTTCTGCAGGATGCCGGGCCCTCCCTCCACCGGAACGCGGGTTGAGCCTTCTGGGATCTCCGGTGCGCTGCTAGAATCCTGTCATTGTGCGAACAGCGATCATCAGCGACATTCATGCGAATCTCGAGGCGTTCGAGGTCGTTCTCGCGGACATCCGCGATCGATCGATCGATCGGACCATCTGCCTGGGCGACGTGATCGGCTACGGTCCGGATCCCTGCGCCTGCATCGACCTCGTTCAGGAACACTGCGAGTTCTCCCTGCTGGGCAACCACGACTTCGCCTGCCTCCTGGAGCCGACGAACTTCAATCCGATCGCCGCCGAGGGGTCCTACTGGACTCGCGAACAGTTCGAGCCGACGGGGACGGACACCGACAAGGCCGCCACCGCGCGTCGGCAGGCGTTTCTTCACCTGATGAAGACCTATGCCCTGCTGGATGACGACCGGGATTTTCTGCTGGTTCATGCCTCGCCTCGCAAGCCTCTGTCGGAGTACCTCTTTCGCGACGACGTCCAGAACACCTCCAAACTCGCCCACGCCTTCGTGTCGATGCCCGGGGCGTACGCGTTCGTCGGACACACCCACGTCCCCGGGGTCTTCTCCGCGGAACTGGATGCCTCGGGGCAGGTGTCCGTCGATTCGCTCTTCGAGTTCGACTATGCCAACGAGCTGGAGGGTCCGTTCGATCTGGATCTCGCCGAAGGATCGATGCGCTACATCGTCAACCCGGGAAGCGTGGGGCAGCCTCGCGATGGCGACCCTCGAGCCAGTTACGCGATTCTCGAGCAGTCCGGCGGGTGTCCCAGCGTCGAATTTCATCGTCTTGACTACCCCGCCAAGGTGACCTGCCGGAAAATTCTGAAGGAAACCCGTCTGGCGGATCGCCTGGGCAAGCGGCTGCTGGTCGGGGAGTGACCTCGGGCGCCTCGTTGGCACTCCACCGAACCCTCCAATACCATTGACCATCCACCCCACGGGTCCGTCTCGTGGCCCGTTTCCCATCCGGAGCACACCGGTGCGACTTGCCCTCATCAGTGACATCCATTCGAACTCCGAAGCCCTGCGGGCGGTCTTGTCCGAGATCGCGGAGGCGAAGGTCGATGAGATCGTCTGTCTCGGCGACATCATCGGTTACGGCCCGGACCCGCTGAACTGCATCGACTTAGTGCAGGAACATTGTTCACTGGCTCTGCTGGGCAACCACGACTTCGCGTGCCGGACCCAGCCGGTCAACTTCAATCAGGTGGCTCGTGAAGCCGCGCTCTGGACTCGCTTCAAGCTCGACACCGCCTGGCCCGACGACGCCGCCCGGGAGCGGCGCATCCGCTACATCGATCACCTTCCGGTCCGGATCCACCATCCAAGAGATTCGCGACTGCTCTGCGTCCACGGCTCCAGCCGTTGTGCGACCAACGAATACGTCTTCCCCGACGACCTGCAGGATGCCATGAAGTTCGATCGACTCTTCGAGCGCTTCGACAACATCTGCATCGAAGGGCACACCCACATGCCGGTGGTCTTCGAACAGGATCTGCGCCTCGATGAAGAGGGCACCGAGCACACGAGCTACCAGCGTTTCCTCGGGTATCGTGAAGAGATGCGGAGCCCCGGACCCGACGGCACCGGCACCATACGCGGCGCGGCGAACGTCACCCTCCGTTTGAGTGAGGGAAAGAAGTACATCGTCAATCCCGGCAGTGTCGGGCAACCACGTGACCGTGATTCCTGGGCCTGCTGGGCGATCATGGAACTCGTCGAGGATCAGGATCCCAAGGTTTCCTTCCGCCGCACGTATTACGACTGGCATCGGGTGCTCGAGATGATTCGACGCACAGAACACGACGACAACTGTCCCTACCAGCTCGATGAGTTCCTCGGAACTCGACTCGAACGAGGATTTTGAACCTGCCCATGGATTCGAACACCCGGAAGATCGTTTTTCCTCTGCTGATCGGCCTTTTTGCCAGCTTCGTCCTTGCGATCGTGGTGCTCGGTCCGCGTTCGGCGGAAGAGCAGGCGGTGGACCAGGCTCAGGACCAGGCGGAGACCCAGACCGAGCTCGCAACTCAGGACTCCGACTCAAGCGCGGCCGACGCCCCGGTAACAACCACCCCGGTCGGCTCGGAATCAACGCTCCAGAACGCATCGGCTTCAGCCGCCACCACGTCGTCGGAAGCGACTGACCCGACGGCCTCGACTCCCGCGGCCTCGACTCCCGCGGCCTCGACTCCCGCGGCCACGACTCCCGCGGCCACGACTCCTGCGGCCACGACTCCTGCGGCCACGACTCCCGCGGCCACAACCACCGTCCCTCCGCCCCCTGGTGGTTTCGGAACTTTGCAGGCCTCCGCCCCCGGCCCCACGCTGGCCAACACCCAAGGCGCCAGCAGCCTCGGTTCGCTGGACCCCAGCACCCAGCGGATGAAGATCGACTTCGCCGGCAATGCCGCCGGAATTGAGCGCATCATCTTCAGCGATTTCTGGCTCACGGGCGAAGCTCGCCGCCAAGCAACCCGGCACAACAATGCGGTGCGTAACGGTGCCGCCGATCCTCCACCGCTTCCCGACGACGACCAGCGCTACGTGCTTCAGACCGCGATCGAACTGCAGTCGGCCACGGGAGCCACCATCCAAACCCCACTGCTTGCAGTGCATTCCCTGAAGGTGCGTGGGTGGGGTGATGGCGACCAACAGGTGATCCTCTTCGGAGACGTCTGGACCGAAGTTCAGCCGGGCCTCTTTCGAACCGAGATCAAGGACCAGCAGTCCGGAGCCACCATCCTGTCGGTGACTCGTCGCTTCATTCTGCCTGATGACCGTTACGACATCACCCTTGAGCAGCGGGTCGAGAATCGTTCGGGTCGGCCGCTGTCTCTGTCCTGGGTCCAGTTTGGTCCCGGAGACCTGATCGTCGACCAGACGACCTACCTCCGAGACGTTCGCCGTTTCCATCTCGGGTATCTGTTCGATGCCGAGCGTGATCCTGAGCAGCGGCACGTTCTCAGCCAGGGGATGATGCAGGAACGCAACCAGGTCATCACCATGGCCGAAGAATTCGATCTGGCGGTCAATGAGAACCGGATCTGGCCCAACGAGCAGGCGATGGAAGAGGACCTCCGACTCTCCTGGTTCGGAGCCACCAATCGCTACTTCTCGTTGTGCGTGCACGCGCCCTACGATCCCCCTTCGAATTCATCTCGCCGCATGGAGGCGATCGAGCGGATCGAACCGGCGGTCGGAACCGCTGCGAACGACGAAAAGACCCTCAGTACCTCCTTGCACGGCACGTGGCGCGAGGTCGACTCCGGTGCCGTCGCGGAATGGGACCTCGGGGTGTACGCCGGCCCTCTGCAGCGGGAGGTACTCAAGGAAGAACAACCCTACCGCGCGCTGCACATGGGCGGATTGATCCTCTACCTGATGAGCGGGTGCTGCACGTTCTGCACCTTCGCCTGGCTCGCGGATTTCATGGTCGTCTTCCTGTCCTGGATCAATTCGCTGGTCTTCGACTGGGGCGTGTCGATCATGATCCTGGTCTGCGTGGTCCGACTCCTGCTCCATCCGATCACCCGCAAGGGCCAGATCGGGATGCAACGAAGCGCCAAGGCGATGGGGGAGATCAAGCCTGAACTCGACAAGTTGCGCGAACGCTTCCCCAACGATCAGGAGAAGATGCGTCAGGAACAGATGCGCCTCATGCAGGAAAAGGGCGTCAACCCCCTTGGGTGTGCGACCGGCATGCTCCCGATGTTCCTGCAGATGCCGATCTGGATCGCCCTCTACGCGGTGCTCTTCTTCGCGTTCGAACTGCGTCAGGAGTGGGCGTTCTACGGGGTGTTCCAGCTCTTTGACGGCTGGGCGTTCCTGGGAGACCTCAGCGCTCCCGACAACTTCATCGATTTCGGTGTGACCTACGACATCCTGTTCTTCCAGTTCACGGGGATCAACCTGCTGCCACTTCTGATGGGCGGCGTGTTCTTCGTGCAGCAGAAGTACATGACCCCGCCCACCGCGGCGACGATGACCGATGATCAGAAGCGCCAGCAGAAGCTGATGAAGATCATGATGCTGGTGCTCTTCCCGATCATGCTCTACGGCGCACCCAGTGGTCTGACCTTGTACATCCTGACCTCCAGCGTCATCGGCACCATCGAGAGTCGCTACATCCGCAAGCACCTCAAGCAGACCGAGGAAGCGATGGAGGACGTCAACGCCGACGACGGTCGTCCGCTGAGCCCCTTCGCTCAGAAGATCAAGGACAAGGCTGAAAAGCGCAAGGTGCGTCAGGATCGAACCGGGAAGATGTACGAGAAGATGCTCGATAATGCCCGTGAAAAGAAGGCTCGAAAGGGTCAGAAGACCAAGACCTTCAAGGACAAGAAGAAGCGCTGAGGGACTTCCTGATGGATGTTTCCGACACGATCATCGCGGTCAGTTCTCCGCCGGGTCGTTCTCAACGTGCCCTGCTGAGGTTGTCGGGACCCGATGCCTGTTCTCTGCTCGATCTTTCGGAAGCGGACCGTGGATGTCGCCGACACGTCCTGGACCTGCCGGAGGGCGAACTACCGGTGTTGGCACTCGTCTCCCGCGCCCCATCCACCTACACCGGTGATGACCTCGTCGAGTTGCTGCTCCCCGGAAGCCGGATTCTGATCGATCATGTGCAACGTCACCTGCACGCAGAAGCCTTGCGACGTTCTATTCGACTTCGAGACGCGTCGCCCGGCGAGTTCACCGCTCGTGCGTACTTCAACGATCGACTTGATCTGCTCCAGGCGGAAGGCATCGCGAGCGTCATACACGCTGAAACCGACGCACAGTTGTCCGCCGGTCGCAACCTGTCTTCCGGTCAGCTCGGATCGATCGCCACTCGGCTGGGCGATGAACTCACTCGACTGGCGGCGCTGGTCGAAGCTGGCATCGACTTCACCGACCAGGAGGATGTGGTCGCGATCGAGCCCGAAGCGCTTCGCACGTCGTTGATGACACTCGCCACGGGACTTGATCAGGGACTCACTGATGCGGTTGCGATCGAATCCCTTGAATCTTTCCCGATCGTGGTTCTGGTCGGTCGTCCCAATGCAGGCAAGTCGAGTCTCTTCAACGCGCTGGTCGGTCGGGAACGCACCGTGGTCGCGGAGCTGGAAGGCACCACACGCGATGCGCTGCGTGAACCGCTGACGCTGTGTCTTCCCGACGGGGTGTTGGAAGTGATGCTGGTGGATGTGGCCGGACTTGGTTCCAAGAGGGCTCAAGATCATCAGGAGGTGATCGAGCAGGCGATGGTCCGGCAGGCACGCCGTGCGATCGAGGACGCGGATCTGCTTGTTCGGTGTACGCCTCCGGATCACGAGCCTCTGGAACTTCCAAATCACCTGACCGCCCGGGTGCTCGACATCCGTACCAAGAACGACCTGTGTTCGGAGCTGCCCGATGATCCAGATCTGATCGGGGTCAGTGCCCCCAACGGTACGGGGCTCCAGAGAGTCCGCGAAGCGATGAGCAGCGCTCTGGGAGGTGCGCCGAACGTTCCCGCCGCCGGTCGACTGGTCCTGAGTGCTCGCCACGATTCGGTGTTGCGACGGTGTCGTGAATCGATCGGTTCCACCCTCGAGTTGCTCGACCAACCCGGCGGTGCTCCGGCGGAACTGCTTGCGGCGACGCTGCGTTCATCGCTGGATGAGATCGGCTCCTTGCTCGGGCGAATCACGCCGGACGATATTCTCGAGCACGTCTTCGCAAGTTTCTGCGTGGGCAAGTGATCCGACTCAGAACTGCAGGTTGACGATCAGATACGGAACCACTGAATCATCAAGGGAGGAGGGGTCACCTCCACCGGGGGTACTGATCCACTCGATACCCGCCTGGAGCATCAGATGAGGATTGACCTGAAGTCGATAGAACGCTTCGATCGCTCCTTCCGATCCACCCGGGGCCCCGGGTTGTCCGCTGGCGAGTGTCGACTGGTAGATCGCGGCGTTGTTGGAGAATTTCGACCACGTCCCCATCAGACCGACCGCATCCGCAGTTCGTCCCGGAATCACCCCCGTGGCGCTGACCCCGCCCGTGATCGAATACGTGATCGCATTCTTGGTGTCGGGACTCCAGTCGGTTCGGGTGAAGAGCGCAACGCCACCGCCTTCGGTCGCGATGGCGGGATCTGGAGCCCAGACGATCTGCTGGGCCTGCAGGTAGACGCCGGGGACGTCATCAACACCGGTCGTCGAGTTCCCCTGGGTTGCGGTGGTTCCGGTCTGCACCCATCCACCGACCGAGGCGAGTCCCGGAAGTGATGATTCGGTCTCCCAACTCGCATTCCACTGCGTGACCAGGAACCAGTTTCCATCGTTGTTGAAGAACGTCGCCGGTCCCCGGCTGCCGGTCTCCGGGCCGGTGATGCCGGTCGCGGGATCAAAAGCGTTGGTGGTGCCGTCCCACCATCCAAACGCGCCGGAGACGTGCTCTCCGAAATCCAGCTGCATCTGGAGTCCCATGGCGGCATTGGGAAAGCTCGGGAGGAACTGGATCGCGCTGGGCGGCACGGACGCAGAGCCGTACATGAACCCACCAGCCGGTTCCATTCCCATGAACATGACGTTGCTGTCGATCTTGCCGAAGGCGATCTGGAACTGATCATTGAAAAGCATCTGCTGCCAATAGAGCTGGTCGATCTGTCCCTGATCGATCGATGTGGTCTGGGGGAAGTTGTTGTTCACCCCGATCACCGATCCCACCGGAGTGAAGGAACCAAAGGGTTCGAACCTGCCGTTGTACCAGCTGCTGTAGCTGTAGTTCATGAATAAGAGGCCACCCTGAATTCCCGCGATCGTTTCGGCATCGAAGGTGAGTTCGAATTGTGCGATACCCGCTCCGAAGAATGCTTGTTCCGCTCCACCGGTGAGATTCTGCTGAAGCATGGAGGTGTATTCACCAATGAAGAAGATCCCATCCTTGATCAATTGATTGCGTGCACCGCCCCAGTTGCCGGTGATTCCGTCGGACCCCCAGGGCCAGTTCCCGTAGAAAAAATCCGTACCGGGCTCTACCGGGCTGGTGCTCGTGATGTTGAGGTACTGATTCGGATACTCCATCACACTGGAATGTACAGGGGTCTTTTTTTCTTCGGCCGGTACCGAGGCCGGGGGCGCTTTCTCGGAGGCTTCCTGGGAAGCCTCTGCGGGAGGGGGGGCAGGTGTTGCCTGCACCATGCAGAACAGTGCAATGCTGGTGAACATGGGGTGCAATCTACTCGAAATCAAACACGATCAGGCCGCTTCCGGGTAGCCTTCATCCGATGACCACCGGCCAGATCACCATCAAACCTCGATACTGCGAGTGCGATCCGATGGGTGTCGCTCACCATTCCGTTTATCCGGTGTGGTTCGAGATGGGCCGCACCGAATTGCTGCGTTCGACCGGAATCAGCTACCGAGAGTTCGAGGAGGAAGGGGTCTTTCTCGCCGTGGTCCGATTGGATGTCCGCTACAAGCAGTCCGCCCGCTACGACGACGACCTGGTTCTGGAGACGGAAATCACCTCAATTGGGCGAGTGAAGATCGAGCACGCGTACCGATTGTTGCGCGAGGAGGTACTGATCGCCACCGGCCACACCACGCTGGCCTGCCTCAATTCGGAGGGTGCGGCGTGTCTGCTCCCGGACCGCCTTCGCTCATCCGTCGATTCTTGCTGACCCCTTCGGAGGCGGGCTTGGTGCCAATCGGGTCTTCACCCGAGTGAGGGGTCCTGGGTAGTCACGGCGTAATTCGACCTCGAGGCCGGATCGCAGCAGATTGTCCAACTGGTACTTGGCGGAACTCGATTCAACCAGAATCGTGATGACCCCACCCCGCAATTCACCCAGCCGACAGGCCATCGAGAGCTCCTCGGGGACCAGCCGTTCCCAGGCCTCTGTGAACGCTCCGGTGCGAGTCTGGGTCTTTCGAGCGGTCTTGCGGGTCGAATCGACCAGGTCCGAGATCGTACAATCCCGGTCCCGTCTCCGTCGGTAAGGGGCCAATCGGCGCAATCTGGCAAGCCGGGGGTCATTCATCGCTTCGAGGATAGGCAGTTGAACGTTATGCTGCCGGGACATGAGCAACGTACGACTTGAATCCATCAGAAAGGCCTTCGGCGAGACCCTCGCCGTGGACAACGTTTCGGTTGAGATCGATTCCGGGGATCTGTTCTTTCTGCTTGGTCCCTCGGGATGCGGCAAGACCACTCTTCTCAGGATGATCGCGGGCTTCACCAAGCCCACTTCGGGGAAGGTCATCATCGGCGATCGAGACGTGACCACCCTCAACGCCGAAAAGCGTGATGCGGGCATGGTCTTTCAGAGCTACGCCCTCTGGCCGCACATGTCGGTCGAGCAGAACGTCGCCTTCGGGCTCAAGGTCCGCAAGCTTCCGAAACAGCAGATCACCGAGGAAGTCGGCCGCGCCCTGGAACTGGTTCGAATGCAGGAGTACGCCTCCCGTCGACCCAATGAACTCTCCGGTGGTCAGCAGCAGCGAGTCGCGCTTGCGCGGGCACTGGCCTTCAAGCCGACCGTGCTTCTGCTGGACGAACCCCTTTCGAATCTCGACGCGAAACTCCGAGTCGAGATGCGAACCGAGATCCGTCGCATCGTCGATGAATTGAAGATCACCACGATCTACGTGACTCACGATCAGAAGGAAGCTTTGTCCCTGGCGGATCAGATGGTGGTCATGAACAACGGACTGGTGGTTCAGAAGGGCGCACCCGACGAGGTCTACTATCGCCCGCATCAGCGGTTCACCGCGGAGTTCCTCGGCGAGACCAACATCCTCGAGGGTGACATTGAACCCGTGGATGAGTCCACGCTTCTGATCACCACTCCGGCCGGGCGTTTCCCTTCACGATCCTTTCCAAGCGGGACCGCATCCACCGGGCGAGCGACAATCTCGATTCGCCCCGAAGCACTGTTCGTGGTGGATCAGGGGTCAACCCCCGGCCAGGGCACGACGCTTACGGGCCGTCTGGTCGAGACCATCTTTCTCGGTGAGATCGCGCAGCATCGGGTGGCGGTGACCGACGACCTGGTACTCAAGGTGCTCGAGATCAATCCTCGAAATCGCGCTCGGACCCAGGTTGGGGCCGAGCTGACCCTCTCCGTGGTCCCTGAGGACGTGGTGGTCCTCTCCAGTTGAACCCCCGGAGCCGGCTCGGGGTAGACTGCTTGGCTCATGTCCATGCTTCGAATCGCCATCGTCGGTCGACCCAATGTCGGGAAGTCCAGCCTGTTCAACCGCCTCATCGGCAAGCGGATCTCCATCGTTGATCCGACACCGGGGGTGACTCGGGATCGCATCTCGGGGGTTCTTGAACTCTCGGCCCCCTCCGAGGTCGAGGACACCGAGCCCCGTTTCGCCGAACTGACCGATACCGGTGGGTATGGCGTCTATGTCGGTGAAGGGGCGAGATTCGATGACGCCGGAGCCGACCTGGCACTGCTGACCGAATCGATCGAGGCCCAGATCCGTTTCGCCACGCGTGAAGCTGATCTCGTCTTGTTCGTGCTTGATGCGCATTCCGGAGTCACCGCGCTGGACCAGACCATCGCGTCGATCATGCGCAAGGAAGGCACCGGCGAAAAGGTCGTCGTGGTTGCAAACAAGGTGGATGATGAATCCTGGGAATCACATGCCTTTGAATTCTCCGCATTGGGCTTCGGAGATCCCATGCCCTTCTCCGCCAAGAGTGGATTCGGCCGGGCCGCACTGTCTGCCCGGTTGTGGCGATTCATTGGAGAAGATGGAGCGGAACCCCGTGAAGAGCGTCTGAAATTCGCCATCGTTGGTGAACGCAATGCAGGGAAGTCGACTCTGATCAACGCCCTCTCCGGTCAACCTCGAGTCATCGTCTCGGAAATTGCGGGCACCACTCGCGACTCGGTCGATGTGGAGCTCGACATCAAGGGCCATCGATTGCTGGCCATCGATACCGCCGGGGTGCGCAAGCGCAAGTCCTGGTCCGATGACGTCGAATACTTCTCGAACCTCCGTGCACGAGATGCGATGCTGCGGGCGGACGTGAGCATCTTCCTCATCGATGCGACCCAGAAGATCTCCCAGGTCGAGAAGAAGCTTTCTCTCGAACTTCAGAAGCAGTTCAAGCCCACGGTGATCGCGGTCAATAAGTTCGATCTCGTGGAGGACACCCTTCAACCTCAGCAGTACGTCGACTACCTCACCCAGGAACTTCGCGGCATCGACTACGCACCACTGGTCTTCATCAGCGCAAAGGAGTCCTCGGGTCTCGACGAACTCATCAAGTTGGTGGTGAATCTCAAGCGGCAGGCCGACCACCGCGAATCGACCGGCAAGATGAACCGAATCATCGAACAGATCATTTCCGAGCGCGGGCCCTCGTCCAAGCTCGGCACCCGTGCCAAGATTCTGTACGCCGCACAGGTCGCGACCGCGCCGCCCACCGTGGTGCTGGTCGTCAACAAGCCGGCACTCTTCACCCCCGGGTACCGCCGGTACCTGATGAACCGTCTCCGAGAGCGGCTGCCCTTTTCCGAAATCCCCATCCGACTGGTCATTACTGAACGCAGCCGGGTGTCCCTCTCCGCACTCAAGGGCGGTGATCATCGATCCACCGATGAGCTTCTCGAGGACGATCCCCCCTCGGCCGACCCCAGCGCCTCCGAGCACTGAATCCCTGCCGAACCGACCCCGATATTCCGTGCATCGGTCCCCCGGTCCCCTGTAAGATGGGTTCGAATCGTTCACGAACCCACCCTGCGCACCAGGCCGCAAGGTGGAGGCTAACCACCAGTCTGGCGACACGACGCCCCGGCGTCCCCTTTCTCTTCTGTCGCACCCGTCGATTCGGCGGGCGGTCCGAGATTCGCATGCAGATACGAACGATTCACAGTCGCTACAAGTCCACCGGCACCATCACCCGCCTTCCCCAGTTCGAGGAAGAGGAGGATTCGGCCACTCGCGAAGCCCTCACCGATGAGGAGATCTACGCCCGCCGCAAGCCACCCACCTCGATCGTGATCCGCTACGGATCGATGCGCCTGGTGGCCGAATTCCCCTACGACGGCCCGTCCAAGCCCGGATGCGGCAGCAAGCTCGTGGTCCGAACCTCGCGCGGCATGGAGATCGGTGAGATGCTCACCACCACCTGCCCGAATTCCGGTTGTGGCAAGTCGGTCTCGCGTGAGCAGCTGCTCGACTACATCGATCAGTCGGGAGGGCATCAGTATCCATTCCGCACGGACGGCAAGATCCTCCGAGTCGCCTCGGTGGAAGACCTCAACCGCTGGTCGGCGATCCAGTCCGAGGCCCGTGCCGCCAAGGCCACGATTTCCGCGGCGATCAGTTCCGTCGGTCTGAGCGAGCAAATGACCCTCATCGACGTGGAACCGACCCTCTCCCAGGAAGTGCTCACCATCTACTACAGTTCCGAGGATCGAGTGGACTTCAGATCGCTCGTCCAGGACCTCGCACGCGAGTTCAGCTGTCGCATCGAAATGCGGCAGGTGGGTGCTCGGGACGAGGCCCGTCTGGTTGCTGACTACGAACGCTGCGGACAGCACTGCTGTTGCCAGAACTTCCTCAAGGTGCTCAAGCCGGTCTCGATGAGATCGGCAAAGGTCCAGAAGGCCACGCTCGATCCATTGAAGATCTCCGGTCGGTGTGGTCGGTTGATGTGCTGCCTGCGGTACGAAGATGAGACCTATTCCGAACTCAAGGCGCGGTTGCCGCATCGCAAGAGCCGGGTCGGGACCCCCGAGGGACCGGGCATGGTGGTGGATTCTAAGATCCTCGTTCAACTGGTCCTGGTGAAGCTTGAGGCGGACGGTCGACAGATCGCGGGTCCGGTCGAGGATCTCTGTGATCCCGAGGAATCCCTTGAGTTGATGAAGAAGGCGCATTTCGATCCCCTTCGAGGGATGCCGGCTGAGGCTCTTGAACCCACGACTCGATCAAGCTCAGGCAAACGCAGTCGTCAAGGCAAGAAGGGCAAGAAGGGCAAGAAGGGCAAGGATGCCCAGCAAGATGCCTACCGTGCCGCGTCTCGGGCCGAGTCGAGTGAAGCGGGTGCTGCGGCGGGTTCCGATGCGCTCGCTCCCGGAGAGAAGCCGAAGAAGAAGCGTCGTCGCCGAAGGCGGAAGTCATCCTCGGAGGCATCCGGTCACGCCGGGCCAGCTGCCTCGGGCGCAGAAGCCTCCGGTGATTCCCCAAGCTCGGGTGCTTCCGGCAGCGAGCCCACCAAGAAGAAGCGGCGGCGACGACGACGACGAAAATCCAGCGGGGGCGACTCAGGTGGAACCGATGGCACGGCCCCACCTCCCTCATCGAGTTGAGGCCCCACCCTGATCCGAGTCGATTACCATGTCCATCTGATGCAGGCTTCCAATTCATCCAACCAGCCCACCTCGAACACCGGCGGACAGAGCTCGCTTCCCGAGCTGTTCATTTCGCTGATCGTTTCCTTCGTGATGGCAATGACTGCTCGCGGCTTCGTGCTTGAGGGTTTCGTGATCCCCACGGGTTCGATGGCACCCACCCTGATGGGTCAGCACATCACCTGGGAATCCCCACAGACCGGGTGGACCTATGCGTTCAACGGCATTCCCAGCAACGAGTCCGGGGTGTTTCCGATGTGGATGCGGTCTCGCTCCAAGGGGATTCCCATGAGCTGGTGGGACCCGATGTTCGGATTGCGCAAGCCTGCAGTCCGTACCACGCCTTCCACCCTGACTCCCGCTTCCGGGGACCGGGTCATCGTTCTGAAGTCTCTGTATCCCTTTTTCGAGCCTGAACGGTTCAACGTGGTGGTCTTCAAGAATCCCACGGATCCGGTGGGACCGACGCAGAACTACATCAAGCGACTGGTCGGGCTTCCGGAAGAACAGTTGGTCATCGTCGACGGAGACGTTTTCCGAGGCGATCTGGATGCCACATCNAGCGACCTCGGCATCGTACGCAAACCCGAATTCATCCAGCGTGCGGTCTGGCAGCCCGTCTACGACTCGAGCTATCAGCCGATCGATCTTGTCCAATGGGAGGAGTCGTCCCGTTCGAGTTGGTGGGGTGCGCCTCTGGTGCCTGCCTCGGGCGACGGGGACTGGACGATCGGTACCGATCAGACCTGGTCCTGTACCGCGACGGGTGCCACCACGCTCGAGTGGAATCTCTTCGACTGGCCGATCACTGACTTCAACTCTTACAACGTCTTTCGCACGGGCGTTCCACCTCTCAACACCAGCCCGTATCCCATGAGTGATCTGCGAATCACGGGTGTAATCGACGCAAAGGATCCGACGACCTTCAAGCAAACCCGTCTGACCATGAAGACTCGCGGGTTGCAGTTGGAATGGTCGATCGGGGGCGGGGAGGCCGCTCTTCGCATGAGCCGTCTGGACGGTGGGGCGGTGCTGTCCTCCGCATCCGTCGAGTACACCCCGCCGGCCCATTCATTTCGAGTCGAGTTCTGGCAGGTGGATCAGCAGATGTGGCTGTTTGCCGAAGGTGATCTGATCCTCAAGCTTCCCTTCGACGGCTGGTCGCCCGAAGAACGATTTCTCGCAAGCTACCCCGGAGTCAGTCCGCAGCAGTACCTGCAGAGTCCGGTTGGGCCGCGACCGGCGCCTCCTGCAATCGAATGGTCGTTCACCGGTGGTCCGTTTGATCTGCGCAACGTGACCCTCGATCGGGATCTCTTCTACCGNCCGACCCAGCTTGATCGCAACAATCAGAAGGACGTCAATGGTCCTTTCCTGGTCGGCAATGGATTCGGAACCAACTTCCTCGATCCCAGTCGACTCGAGGCCAATCAGTTTCTGATGTGTGGTGACAACAGTGCAGCCAGCCGGGATGGCAGAATCTGGGGTCGGCCCCATACCCTCTCGATGAACTACACCTCTGACAACGCCCCCTTTGTGGTTCCGAGAAAGATGTTGATCGGCAAGGCGTTCTCGGTGTACTGGCCGGCGCCCCTGTCCTTCCCGGGGACCAATTCGAATTGGGTGCCGAATTTCGGGAAGCTCCGCTTCATCCGATGAGTCGTCCGGGCTCCGTCGGTCACTCGCCGGCGCGGGAGCCTGCATAGAGCTCGAACCGCAGCAAGCGACAGTCGATTCCACCGTTTTCGAACGGGGTTCGTTGTGTGGCCTTGAGTCCGATCTCTCCCGCCATCTCNCGGGAAGTGAACACGTAGGCATCCCACCCCGCACACGCCTGCTTGAGGAAGTCGCCGATCCGACGGTAGGTGTCGCGCACCTCCGCGGGATTTCCCATCCGTTCGCCGTATTCCCCGTGGAGGATCACGGTCCCGGATTCGGCAGGGATCGGGATCGTCGCGAAGTCGCCGACCTCGAATCGGATCAGGTGATCGACGCCTGCCGTCACCGCGTTCTTCTGCGCGGCTTCGACCGCGCCGGGATCGATGTCGGTGGCCACGATGGGTGCAATCGGTTTCTTGTTCCTGAGCTTGCGCGCGGCGTTNCGTTCCGACTGCCAGGCGTCGGGNTCGAAGGTGCGCAGGTGTTGCAACCCGAAGTTGTTGCGCAACAGACCCGGTGCCCGACCGGCGGCCATGAGTGCCGCCTCGATTGCGATCGTTCCGCTGCCGCACATCGGTACCAGCAGGGGGCGACTTCCGTCGTATCCGGTCTCGATCAGGATCGCCGCCGCGATCGTCTCGCGCATCGGAGCCAGGTGGGGGATCTTCCGGTAGCCGCGGTCGGAGAGTTTTCGTCCGGCGAGGTCCAGCGACACCCGACAGTGGTCGTTGTGCCAGAAGAGGTGGACGACCGCCTGGTCGTTCTTCGGCCCCGCGTCCGGTCGTCGTCCCTCCACGTGGCTGATTCGATCGACGATCGCATCCTTCAGTCGGACGTTCGCGAACATCGAGTTGCGAATCGATTCATTGCGGACCGAAGACACCACGGAGAGGTAACCGTCCGGATCCAGGACTCGTTCCCAAGGAAGCCGCACTGCCTGTTCGTACATCTGGTCCGCGGTTCGGGCCTTGAGGTCGGCGAAGCGCTGCAGCAGGTGGAATCCGGTCCGCAGACGCAGGGCCAGACGCATGCTGTCGACCATGTTCGCCTTGATCTCGACTCCGGTGTGCTCGGTGTTGACGGGTTCGTGGCCCAGCGCCCGGATTTCCCGTTCCAGCCAGGGAGACAGCCCGGGCGCGCAGGTGGCGCGCAGCAGTCGAGGAGGGTCTCGGTCGGGTTCGGGTTGTTCGGTCACGGACTGGTTTCCAGTTGCCTTGGGGTGCAGTTCTCGAGGACGGTGTCCAGGCGGGAGAAGCAGGCGGAGCAGCGCAACTGCCATTCCGCGATCTTGGGTGATTCAATGGAGTCGATTCGGTTCAGCAGATCGATCAACCTCGATGCGGGTTGCGCCAGTACCTCGCGTTCTTCGGCCGTCAGGGTCCAGACGTCCTCCACGGCGAACAGTTCGCCGCGATTCATGCTTGAATTCATTTCATTCACGAAGTTGAAGCGGGCCTGCAACGGTCCATCTTCGGCGTCCGAATGATTTCGAAACGTATGGTAGTGCGGCAGCATGAACAGCCGGTCCCGTGACCACCGCTTGCCGAGAATCATCGCATCGCCGCGACCCGCCGTCCCGAACTTCTGAATCAGGTTGAAGAGGTCTTCACTGATCATCGCGTCGCTGGCCAGCCGCCATCGATCGAGATTCCCCACGGCGGCCATCTGCACGCGCTGCCGCATTGATTCCGCTGCAGTCCTGGAGACCATGCCTTTCCAGCAGGCTTGTTCGAGAAAGCCCTCGAATTCCTCGAGGGCGGCGGTCGAAGCCAGTTGACCGAACAGGTGGCTTCCATCCCCGAGCTGCAGGGCGAGGCCGAGTGCCGCACCCAGGGCCGACCCCACCTGAGAGCGTCCCTGTTCCAGATCGGGATTGCAGAACGCCACGGCGGCTTCCGCCAGCATCAGACGCATCATCGCCCGCATGGGCCGGATCCATCTGCCCTCACCGATGCTCTCCTCCGCCAACGCCTTCATGCGTGCCTGACGCCAGACGCAGCGTTCCACCCTGGAGGCGCGTCGAATCATGTCGAGCATGTCGCGTTCCCGGTCAAGAATCCTCTTCGCTTCTTCGAGCATCTCGCCATCGATCTGGTCGCAGGAACCGGTCGCACTCACCAGTTGCTGGAGCATGTTCAAGGCGGTCTGATCACGGGGCCGTATCCGTTGTGGAAGGATTTCACTCACCCGGTCGTAGACCAGGGCCGCGTTGCCGAAACGACCCGGGTCCGCTCCATTGCGAATCGCCTTGAGGCTGACGACCAGGTATTCGATCATCTCCTCTCCGAAGTGCTTGGTGTTGATCGTGCGTCCGATGCCGGGCATGATCGTCGCGTTGAAGGTTCCGTATTCACCTTCCTCGACCGCAATCATGATCGCTCGGTTCTCGCGCCTCGCGGCCAGTCGATCCTCAAGCGTCATCAGGTCCGCAAGTCTGTCGAACAGCGGTTTCGACTGCTTGATCTGGCTTTTCACCCAGGCGCGGTCGATCCCTGAATGCGCTCGATCCCAGTCTTCCTCATTCGGCGACATCATGTCGGTGATGTTCGTGAGTCGCTCCTCCAGCTCCTCCTGACTCATGCCGTCTTCCGCGAACGTCCTCTCCAGCATCTCGTACTCGCCATCGATCGCTTCGGTGTAGTGGAATGGATCGTCTGCAGAAAGTCTTTGCAACGCGATCAGCAGTCGCTCCGCATTGGACGGGTCGATCTGTCGATCGGTCAGGGCGAGCTCGATCTCATTCAGTGCGACACTGGCGATCGCCGCACTCACCAGGGATGAAATGAGAATTCGGTCCGGGGCGACCTGCTTGGCCATGCCCAGGATCAGTGCCAGGTCCTCCACACTCTCTTCCATGTTTCCGGCGAGTCGCAGTTGACGGCTGGTCCGCTTGAGTTGACGTGCCAGACGACGCATGTGGCTGAGGTGCGGGATGAGCATGTTGAACCCCTCTTCATGCTGCAATCCGAAATCAACCCGCTCGGACTCGACCGCTTTCTTGATCAGGGCCCGGTACCTTCGAACCTCGTCGATGTAGGCGGCCATCTCCGGAGTCTGGTAAAGCACCTGATCGGTCAGGTGCTCGTCCTCTCTGGCGTACATGGCATTCACGAGCTTGTCGTACTTGTACCGTCGGTTGATGAGTTCCCGAAACAGCTCGCGATAGTGGGTCGCTGCATTGTCATTCTTGCCGTCGATCCGCAGGTGGGTGTCCAGGAGTTCCAGTTCCTGCTGGATCACCTGCTGTTGCTTCGCCTCTTCCTCGGTCTGGCCTGGATCCTGAGACCGGTGCACCTGACTGGAATCCGCAGCAGGTCGATCAGTCGGGCCCGGCAGGGTCGACAGGCCATGGAGGGTGATCAGGAACGTCATCAGTGCACTGGTCATGTGGCCTTTTCCCGGTGGTGTTCCACGCGTTGCTTGAGTGCCTTGCTGTTCTGGGTCAGGACGAATCCGAGGAAGGCAATTCCCCCCAGAATAAACGGGGCGAGGTAGTACAGTGCCCGGAAAGCGAGCAGAGTGGCGAAGACCTGAGGCTTGTGCGCCGGATCCGGTTGCAGAACCAACAGCATGATCACGGAGAACACCCCGACCCCCCCCGGTACCAGGGAAAGCAGTGCCACCTGCTGGATCACCGCGAAGATCCCCACGAACGCCAGCCAGTTGATCCCGTTGTGATTTGGAAGCAGCAGATAAAGCACCGAAGCGACAATGATGAGGTCCGCACAGGAAGCACACAGTTGAAACACGCCGATCCAAGGACTCGGCAGTCTGAAGCTGTGCTTGCGGAAGGTGATTGGTTTCTTTCTGAAGATCAGCAGGCAGAACCAGAGTCCGATCGCCGTGAGCAGCACGCTCGGGACCAGGGTCATGAACCAGGGGGCACTGAGTACCGGACCGACTTGCTTGATGTTCCCGAGTATTCGGGCAAGGTCATCACTTTCGAAGATGAAGGCGAGTGCGGCAGTGAAGGTCAGTCCCATGTAGTAGGTCAGGACTCCGAACCCGACGATCTCCCCGACCTGTGGAACAGACACGCCCCAGTTGGGATAGATCCGAAGGCGAAGAATCCCCCCGACCACCAGAGCATGTCCGGTGGTATTGGTGATGCTGTAGGCCATCACGCCGGTGAGCAGTGGCTTGATCACACCAATCTTGATTCGCAGGTAGGCACACGCCACCACGTCATAGCACGCCAGTGCGACCAGGCCCGGAACCACCAGCAGGGCGCTGATCAGGAGGTGCTCCAGTGGTATTGCACCAAAGCCGGCCAGGATCTGCTTCAACGAATGATCCTTGAGTTCCAGATAGATCACGTAGATCGCCACACAGAAAATGGCCAGGGTGAACAGTGGAAAGAGCTTCTTGATGTTGGGGAATTTGAGCTTCACAGCGACAAGGATATCGGTCGGTTCACAGTTTCGCGATTTGATCTTGCTTTGAACCTTGAAGTCGGTGAGGATGAGGCGTTCACCTCCCCACCCCCATTCATCGTTTATCTGATCGGAGCAGGAAGAATCATGGGCATGCCCCCTCTATTCAAGGGCTCAGGCCTGATTCTGGGTTTGGTATTTCCGGCTCTGACCAATTCGACCCTGCATGCCCAACAGTTCGTCGAAGAGACTTTTCGGTTGCCNTCGCAGTCCTTCTATTCGAACCAGCTTTCGGTCTGTGACTTCGATCTCGATGGTGACCTCGACTTTGCGGTTGCAGACGGTCAGGGATACACCAGCCAGGGTTCCGCTCTTCAGGTCCGACTCTACGTCAATGACGGCTCGGGAAACTTCACCGATGAATCGTCGATTCGTGCCGCTGGAGTCACCGGCTGGTTTCGGGGGGTTGAATTTGGTGATTGCGATGGCGACGGTGACCCGGACATGATCCTGGCTCAGGATTACTACGAACGACCACGCCTGCTCATCAACGATGGGACCGGGGTCTTCGAGGATCAGACCATCGAGCGACTGCCCGACATCCGACTCTCTTCGGCTCGTGCGCAGTTTGCCGACGTGGATGGCGACAACGACCTCGACATTGCATTCTGTGATTCCGGTTCCACCAGTCGATTCGGCTCCAATGGCCGATCTCGCCTCTACATCAATGACGGCACCGGGCACTACCTCGATCAGAGTGGGGCCCGTTTCCTCGGGGGAAGCGTCATGTCCCAGCAGATGGACGCACTGTTCTTCGATGCAGATGATGACCTCGACCTCGACCTCTATATCGCGACTCGATCAAGCGGCACTGCCAACAGCAGTCGACTCTGGACCAACAACGGCTCAGGTGTCTTCGCCAGTTCGCTCACCGCGGGTACCGACTACTCGACCTACAGCTTTGATGCCGGGGACATCGATGGGGACGCCGACCTCGACATCATCGGCGCGAATGCCGCTTCCGGAAACCGCGAGAAGCTGGTTCGCAACGATCCGGGATCGGTCTGGACCGACATCACCACCTCGATCTCGCCGAATCCATCGGCGGATGACAACGACAGCAAGTTTTTCGATGTCGACAATGACGGAGACCTGGATCTCCTGATCGCCGTGCTTTATGGATCACGCGAGCGGATCTACCTCAATGATGGTTCGGGGGCATTCACCCAGGATTCCAGTCTGATTTCAGCGGTGTCCGACGCCACCCTGGACATTGCGGTTGCTGATTTCACCGGCGACGGTCGTGCAGACATCATCACCGTGCAAGGTGAAGGGGGAAGCTTCCAGAACCGCTTCTATCGAAACACCGGACCCGCGGATACTCGGCCACCGATCATCGAGCAGGTCACCCTGTTGGATCCGGATGAAGACCCCCCCAGTTCGATTCGGACCCGGCTCTCGGACGCTTACACCTCGGACCGTGGTTTCGACCCCGCCTACGTGCGAATCGAGATTTCACTCGGGTCTTCCGATGTCAAAGCACACGAAATGTTCTGGGTGGGCAACTCGATCTGGAGTCATCCGGTCGACATCCAGGAGTGCCAGGGCGTCGTGACGTACCGTATTCTGGCTTCGGACCGTGCGGGCAACGCGGTGGAGGGTCCGTGGATCAGCGCAGATCTTTCCGGCAGCAGCCTCGCCGGTGATCTGAACAGTGACAACGTGGTCAATGGTGCAGACGTCGCGATCATACTCGGCTACTGGGGTTCCAGCTTCGGGTGCGCAGACACCAACGGCGATGGCGTCGTCGGAGGTCCCGATCTTGCCACCGTTCTGGCGAACTATGGAAGTTCTCTCTGAAGAATCTGAAGCAGTGGCCGAGCGATCCGGTGGATCACCGGACGCCCAGCCTGCGTATCAGCGTCGTCGATCCTGACGTTCCTGTGCTTCGTTGATACGAAGCGGCCGGCCACCAAAATCAGAGCCGTCAAGCCCTTCGATCGCCTTGCGGGCATTGTCGTCATCCATCTCGACGAAACCAAAGCCACGGGAGCGGCCGGTTTCTCGATCAAGGATCACTCGTGCACCCTGAACGGCGCCAAACTGTGAGAAGAGATCAGTGAGTTCCTGATCTCCAGTGTCAAAGGGGAGATTCCCCACGTAGATGTTCATGCGATCACCGAAACTGGAAGTTAGTCACAGAGCGGAAAGTAGAGTGCGTCGCCTCTCTGTGACAGAAGGCAGGTCGCGTTCGTCCGACTCGTTCGGACTTCCGCATCGTACCTTCTGCACTGAGACCATGGGCGACCAGCTTGCAAGTACTTCAAATCCAGCTCGCCCGAGGTACCATGGGCGCATGACGAAGATCAACTTTCGATTGGAGGGCCGCAACGCCCTGGTCTGCGGTGCAACCGCCGGTATTGGGCAGGCAATCGCGATTGCCTTTGCTCAAGCTGGTGCCTCCGTCACGGTTATGGGTCGCTCCCCGGAGCGGGTCCAGGCGACCCTCGGTCGTCTGGAAGGCAGCGGTCACCATTCCCTGATTGCGGATTTTTCCGATCTGGAAACGGTCGAGTCCGCAGTCACCCAGCGGGTGTCTGAAGGACCCGTGCACATTCTGGTCAACAACACCGGTGGTCCGCCGGCAGGCAAGGCGCACGAAGCGCACCATGATCCATTCATCGATGCCTTTCGCATGCACATCGCCTCCGCTCAGATTCTGCTTTCAGCGGTTCTGCCCGGGATGAAGTCCGCGGAGTTCGGTCGCGTGATCAACGTGATCTCCACTTCAGTCATCACGCCGATTCCAGGTCTGGGCATCAGCAACACGGTCCGAGGTGCGATGGCGAACTGGGGCCGCACCATGGCGGCGGAGCTTGGTGAATACGGAATCACCGTCAACAACGTCCTGCCCGGTTTCACCGACACCGATCGACTGAGTTCATTGTTCGAGGGCAAGGCGAAGCGCCTTGGCACCTCACCGGATTCAGTGCGGGAGGCGGCGATCGGCACGATCCCCCTCGGTCGCATCGGGGAGCCCGAGGAACTGGCCGCGGCCGCTCTGTTCCTGGCTTCGCCCGCCGGGGGGTACGTCAACGGAGTCAACCTGCCCGTTGATGGTGGTCGGGTGTGCAAGGGATGACTCAGACTTCACGGTTCCGAATCATCGTCCAATGGGAAGGCTCGCGAGATGCTTGAACTTCGAAACCTCATCGGCGGTGCGTTGAGTGAATCCTCGAGTGGGGCATGGCGTGATTCCATCAACCCCGCGACCGGTCAGCCGCATGCCCGGTACCCCGATTCGGTTGCTGCCGACATCGACCGTGCCGTGGCCTCCGCGCACGAGGCCTTTCCCGAATGGTCGGCGATGCCGGCTGCCCGACGAGCCGGCCTGCTCTGTCGACTGGCGGACCTCATTGATGCGAATCGAGAGCAGCTTGCACGCCTGGAGTCGATCGATCAGGGCAAGGTGCTGACGCAGGCGATGGACATCGAGATTCCCCGTTCGGCGGCGAATTTTCGTTTCTTCGCCGGAGCCGTCCAGCACGCCTCCGGTGATTTCCACGACATGGGGCAGACTGCCCTCAACTACACGCTCCGCCGTCCGCGCGGGGTGGTCGGGTGCATCTCCCCCTGGAATCTGCCTCTCTATCTGTTCACCTGGAAGATCGCACCCGCCCTGGCCACCGGAAACACGGTGGTCGGCAAGCCGAGTGAGGTCACCCCCGCCACCGCAAGCCGCCTTGGCGAACTCGCGATCGAAGCCGGACTCCCACCCGGAGTTCTCAACATC
>NHEC01000094.1 GCA_002171655.1 Planctomycetes bacterium TMED75 | reverse complement strand
GACCTGGATGTCGTCGAGGTAGCTGAGACCGACGGCGAGCGCGGGGTTCGCGAGCGCGGTCTGCGCCAGAACACTGCTCAGGCCGCCACCGAGGGTCTGGACCAGTCCGAGTGAGTTCTGGGAGACACCGATGGGGTCCCAACCCGATTCACGGCCGACGGGCAGGTAGTTGCCGCCGGGGTTCTGGGTGGGCGGAAAGAACTGAGTTGGCGTTGGACCAAACGTAGTCCCAGGGGGAATGGGGCGGGTGTCAGCCGAGGGATTCGCCGCATACTGCTCAGGGGTCACCCAGTAGAACGGGGTGGATGGCAGGCCCGCACTTCCATTGGTCGGGTCGAAGAAGTCACTCAGCTGGAAGCTTGGAACGTTGTTCCGGGCCTGCTGGAACATGTTGTCGTTGGTGTTGAAGTAGAGGTCGAGGTCCATGCCGATCTCTTCGAACCAGTCCATGGAAACATTGAGCAGTCGAGCCTCGATGTTGATCTGAAGAGCACGGATGGTGCGAAGCTGATCAAGCAAGCCCTCGATTGCTCGGTGGTTGCGAGGGGTGTTGGTGATGATCAGGTTGCCGTTGAGTTCCTGAATCTTCCCGCCCTGACCACTGGTGTCGTACCAACCCTGTTCGGGATCGACAACGTCCTGAATGATCGAAACGATTTCGTCGACCAGTTGTTCCCGTGAGCGACGCTGAGGATTCGAAGGCGTGTCGCTGCGACCGAACATTTCGGCCCGATCCATTTCAGTCTCGATGGAGCCGGAATTGAAGCTGGCCACCGAACCACCGTTGGAGGCAGGCCCCCCGGTGATGTTGTTGCCGAGATCAAAATCGGGTGCGTTGTCGAAGTAGGGGACTTCCAACAGAAGGTCACGAATGTCGTAGACCAGGGTCACCATGCGCCGACGCAGGGCGTCCTCGGTGGTGATGACGACCATGCCATCCTCCACTCCGAACTGGGGACGATCCAGACGATCACCCAGTTGTTCGAGAACACGTCGAAGTGCCACTTCAGCCGGAACTCGGCCCAGGTCGAGGGTGACCTCGTCTTCGGGACGGATACCGATGCCGTCGAGCGCCTTCCAGTCAGCGTAGATCTCGACCTCGGTCACGGTCTTCATGTAGTTGACGACCTGCTGGATCGTATTGCGCTTGAAATTGACGGAAACGGGGGTCTCCAAAGCGCTCTGAACCCGCATGTTCGCCGGAGACTCGATGTAGCCGCTGGCGCCCATTCGTTTTTTGCTCAGCTGGGGCCAGTCTTCGGGATAACTGACAATGGCGTTGGTGGACTTGGCTCCGGGCCCAGTGTAGTTCCGGCGTGGAGGAATCATCGCCCGGTTTGCCTGGACCGACATCTGACCGTAGGCGAGACTCTTCTGGCGGTTGAAGTCTGCCACCTCGATGTACATCTTGCTGGTGGAGATGACGTCCTGAAGTGCTTGGGCCGCCGGATTGAGCGGATCCATGAAAAGTATCTGCTCAAGGATCTGGAGGGCTTCGTCGTACTTCATCTCCATCTGGAGTTCCCGCACGCGAATGATGCTTTCGCGAATCTGCCGCTGTCGGTCAGCCGCCTCGATGCGCTGCTGTTCGGTGGCTGCGCTGCTGGCCTGCTGGCGTTCAACATCCTGCTGCATCAACTGAGCGTTGATCTTGACGTCGCTGATCTTGACCAGCATCGACTCGGCACGTCGAACCATCTCGTTGTAGACCGGCGCAGGCAGAATGGTGCGGTTGCGTTCGAGGCGGACCTTGGCGGTCAAGGTGGTCCGCTGAGCGCTGTCGTAGCCACCCTCTTCAACCTGCTGCTGGGCTCGTGCAAGCTCGGAGTTGAACTCGACGATCGCCTGTTCCTTGCGAACTGCGATGTCGGACTCAACCGATGAGATGGTCGATGCCTGATCAAGGGCGGCCTGTGCGCGGGCCAGACCCGCCTTGGCCTCGGCGTCATCAGGAGAGAGCGCCAGAACTCGGTTCCAGTCGGCGACGGCCTGATCCCACTTTGCGTCACTCATCGCCTTCCGGGCATCGATGCGGACGGTGTCGATCGTGGAAACGGCCTGGTCGGTGCCTGCCTGGGTGGCGGGCGCAGGTGCTTCGGATTCCGGAGCAGCATCCTGGGCAAGAAGCCCGGTTGCAGCAAGCCCAACACTCAAGGCGGCGCTCAGGAAAATCGTGGCGTGTGATCGAGTGGTGAGCTCGGNTCGCTGAATCAATTGACGCTCTTCGGGGAACATTGAAAACTCCCGTTGCAAGGTGCTGTCTCAAGACGGGTGGACAGGACGATGCATCTCTGCAGTTGCTCTTCTGATGATGTACAGACGGACCCAGAACGGTCGGGATCCAACTTTACAAGAGGTGAAGAGTAGCGGATTCTGACCCAGAGGGCCAAACCACGACCCCGGCAAGTAAGGTTATGCAGGATTGAAGTGCACCGATCTGTACGGGCACAGACCGCGCAAGAGGCTCGACGCACGGTCGTCTAGAGGGTCAAGGGGCTTGGCCCGGATCTCAGACGCTGAAATTGCAGAAAATCATCCGACTCAGGGGAACGCCCCGTCTCCATGCAACGAATGAAGCTATCGAACAGATAGGCCGAGTCATGAGGCCCAGGAGACGCTTCGGGGTGGTACTGAACACTGAAGACCGGATGCTCGCAATGGCGGAATCCGGCCACTGTGCCATCATTGAGATGGATGTGGGTCACTTCTGCGCCGGCCGCCTCGAGACTTGCACGATCCACGCAAAATCCATGATTTTGACTCGTGATCTCCACTCGACCGGTCAGTAGATTGCGGACCGGCTGATTGGCTCCTCGGTGGCCGAACTTGAGCTTCCACGTACGAGCACCAAGCGCCAAGGCAAGCAACTGATGTCCCAGGCAGATTCCAAAGGTGGGCAGCTCCCCCATGACCTCTCGCAAGGTGGCCACCACGGAGTCAACCGCTGCCGGATCACCCGGACCATTCGACACGAACAACCCGTCGGCCTCGGCCGAACGGATCTGCTCGGCGGAGCTTTCAGGTGGGATGAAACGAACTTCACAGCCCCGGTCCACCAGGTGCCTATAGATGTTTCGCTTTGCCCCACAGTCAATGGCAAGCACGCGGTGGGTTCGTTCCACCGGGGCCCGCCAGGGCTGGCACCACTCGCCAAGACCCTCACTCCAGTCACCTCCATTGGAAGGAGCGACCTCACTCGCGAGGTTGCGACCGGACATCGACTCGAGACCTCGGGCCAGGGTGACCAAGTCCAGATCGGTCAGGGAGGCATCCGTTGAGATGACTCCAGACAGGGCTCCGTGCTCGCGAATCCGGCGAACCAGAGCTCGGGTGTCCAAGCCCTCGATTCCGGGGACTCCTGCCTGCGCCATCCAGTCGTGCAGACTGCTCACGGCTCGAAAATTGGAATGGTGTCGTACTCGCTCACGGACCACGAAACCCTGCACAGCGATTCCAGCGGACTCGACGTCCTCCGCGGAAATGCCGTAATTACCCATGTGGGAAGCAGTCATGACCAGAATCTGGCCGGTGTAACTGGGATCAGTGAGGGCTTCCTGGTAGCCGCACATGGCGGTATTGAAGACCACTTCGCCAGAAGTCGTCCCCTCCGCACCGAATGAAGTACCGGAGAAGACGGATCCATCTTCAAGGGCGATGCGGGCAGGAGGACGTGCGTCGGGACTGCTCATGCCACCAGTCTAACGAATGGGGACGGATCGACGGTCGCCGTCAGCTTGTTCGGATTGAACCGTAGAATCCTGTGGTGACTGCGGATGACCTGCTTCTGAACATCGGCCCCACTCGATTGGCTCAAGTCGCCATCGAGCGAGGGATCGACCGCTACCCGGATGGACTGAGTTATGCCGTGCCCGAGGATCTGGGGGGACTGCATCCAGGCGACCGAGTGTTGGTGCCACTCGGTCGAGGAGACGTTCCCACACCAGGCTGGGTCCTTTCACTGCATACAGATCCGCCCGCTGATGCTCAGGGACGAAAGGTCGATCCGTTCAAGGTCAAGTCAATCATTCGGAAGGATGAGTCGGGTGTTCGGCTTCCCGCCCAGAGTCTGCTGCTGGCTGAGTGGATCAGCGACTACTACGCCTGTCCGATCGGAATGACTCTGGCCTCGATGCTGCCTGCAGCGGTTCGTAAGGGGACAGGACGAGTCACCCAGCATCTGGTGGCACCCTCAGCCACTGCCCCGGATCCAAAGGACCTCCCACCTCGGTTTGGACGAGGCCGAAAACGAGTTCTCGAAGCACTCCAACTTCTTGAAGATCATGAACTTCCAATTGAGATTGGGGCGCTGGCCGAGAAAGCCGGCCTCAAAAGCAAGGCTCCGGTGAAGGCTTTGCTCGAAGCAGGCCACCTGATTGGCTCCACGCGATCAAATGTGCAGGCCGCTTGGCTGGAGCGATCCAAATCTTTGGCAACGGATGCCGCCGAGATCACCCCCAATCTTGAGCAACAAACCGCCGTCGAGGGAATCGGAAGCACGATCAAAGAAGGATTCAGCAGACATCTTCTGTACGGGGTCACGGGGAGTGGGAAGACAGAGGTCTACATACGACTCATCAGGCAGGTCATTGAATCTGGAGCCGTGGCCTTGATGCTGGTACCGGAAATTGCGCTCACGCCTCAGACCGCCAGCCGGCTGTTTGCCCGATTCCCCACCCAGCAGATCGCCCTGTTGCACTCGGGGCTGACTCAGGCTCAGAGAAACCAACAGTGGACGATGGTCGCTGAAGGCAAGGTGCAGATAGTCCTCGGCGCCCGCAGCGCGGTCTTCGCCCCCATTCCCGATGGCCGTCTCGGTCTGGTCATTGTCGATGAGGAACACGACAGCTCGTACAAGCAGGATCAGGCTCCGCGCTACCACGGACGGGATGTGGCGATTCGCAGAGCGCAGCTGGCCGAATGTCCGATCGTACTGGGCAGTGCGACTCCGTCGTTGGAGACCTGGCACAATGCGGTGGACCTTGGAAGGGTGCAGATTCACCGCCTACCCAACCGAGCGCCAGGACTTTCACTGCCCAAGGTGGACATCGTCGACTTCGCTCAGGAACAGCGCCGTTGGCAGGATCGACGGATCCATCTGCTCGGCCCACGCCTGGCCCAGGCACTTCAGGAAACTGCCAAACAAGGGGATCAGGCGATTCTGCTGCTCAATCGACGGGGCTATGCAAGCTACATAGCCTGCCCTGATGCGCGGTGTGGGTGGGTGATGCAGTGTGAACAATGCGATGCGGGCATGGTCAACCATCGAGCTCCAGGCAGAGGATCAGGGTCACACCACGACTTCGTTCGATGCCACCACTGCCTGACCGAACAACGACTGCCGACTCAATGTCCACTCTGTTCAAGAAAGATCACGGTCTTTGGACTGGGAACGCAGCGGGTTGAAGAAGAGATCCAGAGACTGCTTCAGGACATTCTCGAACCCAGAGCGATCAAACGAGTGGATTCGGATTCGATGCGAGGTTCAGATGATTTTCACGAGACACTCGACCGTTTCGCCCGAGGTGACATCAGGGTGCTCATGGGAACCCAGATGATCGCCAAGGGTCTGGATTTTCCCGGCGTCCGTCTGGTGGGTGTGATCAATGCCGATACCGCACTCAATCTGCCTGATTTTCGAGCCACGGAACGAACCTTCCAACTGGTTTCCCAGGTCACTGGACGCTGCGGACGAGGTGCACGATCCGGCCGGGCGATCATCCAGACGTTCCAACCCGATGCACCAGCGATCGTCATGGCTGCGCAGCACGATTTCGAGTCGTTCGCGGAAGGGGAGCTTGCTGAGCGAGTCCGGTTCAGACTCCCACCGATCCGTCGAATGGCCCGGCTGGTGGTCCGAGAATCCGGAGAAGACCGATGCCGAGCCCAGAGTGCCGAACTGGTGGCCCGACTCAGGCCCCTGCTGACCCCGGGAGTGGAACTGGGGGACCCCGAACCCTGCGCGATCGGGCGGATTGGGGGGCGGCATCGGATCCAGATCCTGGTGCTTGCGGAAGACCCTCGACAGCTTCGGGCATTCCTGCTCGAAGGCAGAAAACGCGGTGCCTTGACTCCGGGGGAAAGCGTCGCGATCGATGTTGATCCGACCGGACTCCTTTGAAATCAAGAAACCGGAAGGAAGGGACAAAAACAAGTGGATCGACCCGAGCATTGAGCCCCCTGTTCATCGTAGAATGGGGACTTGTGAACGGAGCGATCCAGCATGGCCCGCGACGAGGCTGAACCCCAATCCGAAGCACATTCCGAACACCACCCGGCACCTGGCGCGGAGAGTGGTCGTGCGGTCAATGGATTTGAACCGGAGTACGTCGAGCAGCTCTACCTCAAATGGAAGGCAGACGCTTCATCCGTGAGCGCGGACTGGAACCAGTTCTTCCTCGGTTTCGAACTGGGAAGTGACCAGTCCCCACAGCAGGCTCGCAGCTCAGACTCCGTGCAGCCGCAGACGCTGCCGGCGCATTCGAAGCAGGGCCGAGTTGATGCACTCATCTATCAGTATCGGGACATCGGCCACATGGCGGCCCACCTGGACCCACTCGAGCGTCACCGACCGTTTCCGGATGCGCTGACGCTTGAGGCACTGACCCTTTCGGACAAGAACCTCACCGATGAATTCGACCCGGGTACCCTCCCGCTGCCCAACCCCTCCCGCCTCCGAGACATCATCGAGTTGCTGGAAGAGACCTACTGCCGGCACATCGGGGTCGAGTACATGCACATCCAGAATCGGGAACGCCGACGCTGGCTGCAGAAGCGGATGGAACCCGTCCGCAACACCTTGAGGCTGAACTCCGAACAGAAGCTGCACCTGCTCCAGAAGCTCATCGAAGCAGATGGCTTCGAGTCCTTCCTCAAGAAACGCTACGTGGGTAAGAAACGATTCGGAGTCGAAGGCGGGGAATCCATGATCCCCATGCTTGATCAACTGATCGAGCTCAGCAGCGACAACGGAATCAAGGAAATCGCGATTGGCATGGCGCATCGAGGGCGATTGAACATGCTCGCCAACATCATGGACAAGTCGTTCAATCAGATTTTCACCCAGTTTCATGAAACGTGGACCGAAGACTACCTCGATGGAGGCGGAGACGTGAAGTACCACTCGGGGTACTCCATGGATCGCGTTGCGAGAAACGGCAACAACATCCGACTCACGCTCGCTCCCAATCCATCACACCTTGAATTCGTGACCGCCGTGGTACTGGGTCGGTGTCGAGCAAAGCAACGGCTCAAGGACGACGAGGACCGTGATCAGGTCATCCCCCTCATCATCCACGGCGACGCCGCCTTTCCCGGCCAGGGGGTTGTTGCCGAGTGCTTCAACCTCATGAAGCTGGACGGATACACCGTGGGAGGAACCATCCACCTGGTGCTCAACAATCAAGTGGGCTTCACCACCGAACCCCAGGACGCCTTCAGTGGCCATTACTGCACCGACATCGCCAAGATGGTTGATGCACCGATCTTCCATGTCAACGGGGATGATCCGGAGGCATGTGCCTGGGTGGCCCAGCTTGCGGTTGAATACCGACAGGCATTCAAGAACGACGTCGTGATCGACATGTGGTGCTACCGCAAGTACGGGCACAATGAAGCGGATGAACCCGCTTTCACGCAACCCTTGATGTACAGGAAGGTCAAGGAAAAGACCCCGGTCACCAGGATCTACCGGGAAAAGCTGTTGGACGAGGGAGTTCTGGAGGAAGGCGACTTCTCCACTCGGTGCCAGGCCCTGGAGGAAAGCCTCGAGGAGGCCCATGCCGCCTCGCGCGAACATCCGGTCGATCCCACGATCAATCCATTCAAGAGTGTGTGGTCCGGCATCGACAGCATGTTCGGCTTCGAACCGGTTGACACCACCATCGACATGGGAACCGTGGAGAAGATCACCAGCGCTCTGGCAAGCGCACCAGATGATTTCGAACTGCACCGCACGATCAAGAAGCAACTGAGTATTCGCAAGACCCCTGCCGGTGGCCTCGAGATGGAAGTGGACTGGGCGACCGCGGAACTGCTTTCGTACGGCTCACTGCTTATTGAAGGCCATGCGGTCCGGCTCACCGGGCAGGACATCGAGCGCGGCACGTTCAGTCACCGGCATTCCGTGTTGTATGACCAGATGACCGGGGAATCCTGGACCGGTCTCAACCAGATCGAAGAGGGACAGGCCAAGATCTGCCTGCACAACAGTCCACTCACGGAATGTGCGGTGGTGGGTTTCGAATACGGCTATTCCCTCGCCGATCCCCGAATGCTGATCATCTGGGAAGCCCAGTTCGGGGACTTTGCAAATGGTGCACAGGTAATCATCGATCAGTTCTTGGCCAGCGCGGAGATGAAGTGGCAGCGGTATTCCGGAATCACGCTCTTCCTGCCTCATGGGTACGAGGGGCAGGGCCCCGAACATTCCAGCGCACGGATCGAACGTTTCCTCACTCTCTGTGCGGATGAGAATATGCAGGTCTGCTATCCGAGCTCCGCTTCGCAGATCTTCCACCTCTTGCGCCGACAGATGAAACAAACCTTCCGCAAGCCACTGATCGTCATGACCCCCAAGAGCATGCTCCGCCTCCCCGAGGCACGGTGTACGACCAGGGACCTTGTCGAAGGGTCGTTCAAGACGGTGATCGATGCGCAGACCTGCGATCCGAATGAAGTCACCGAACTCATACTCTGCACCGGAAAGATCTACTACGAGCTTGAGAAACGACGCCTGGAAATTGGTCGTGAAGACCTCGAGGTCATCCGGATCGAACAGCTCTACCCACTCGACCAGAAGGCATTGGAACAGATCCTGGCTCGCTACAAACTGGTGAAGCGAGTGCGTTGGGCCCAGGAGGAACCCGAGAACAACGGGGCGTGGCGATTCATGGAAAGCAGCCTTCGTCGAATGCTTGGTCTTGAACTCGACTACGTGGGCAGGAATGAAAACCCCTCTCCCGCCGTCGGCTCCTTTTCGATCAGCAATCTCGAGCACCTTGCGATTCTCGACGAAGCGATCGGACCTCTGCCCGGTGAAAAGCCTTCAGGGGGAAAAACCGAGGCACTCGAAACCGAAGTGATGACAACCACCACCGAAACCGATTCCCAAACCACACCAGACGCCGAGCTGATGGTTCCCGATCAGGAGCCGGCGACCAGTCAACGGACTTCGAGAAGCCGTGGTAAGAACTCAACGAAATCACGAAGAAGAAACAAGGCCTCGTGAGGGCACCTCTTCTTCCGGCCAACGACGGCGTGACACCACGGCGTGGACATTCAGGATGAACCGATGAGCGTCGAAATCATTATTCCCTCCCCCGGCGAATCAGTGAACGAAGTCACGGTGGGCACCTGGCTCAAGCAGGATGGCGACTGGGTCGAACAAGACGAAGCGATCTGCGAGATCGAGTCTGACAAGGCCACCCTCGAGGTGGGTGCACCGATGGCTGGCGTGCTCAAGTGTGCCGCAGAGGCTGGAACCGAATTGGATGTGGGAGCGGTTCTTGGCACGATCGAGGAAGGTGAACAACCTTCAAAGGACACGGCCGAAGAAACGAAGAAGAAGAAAAAGACAAGCAAGCAATCCGCCAAGAAGGCGGAAACCGCCCCTTCTGCTCCCAAATCTGAGGCGGTGGCTGACGAGGCGGCTCGCGCGAGCACGGTCGCCAGAAAGATCGCCGAGGAACACGGTGTCGACCTCAACGAGGTCACTGGATCCGGACCCGCTGGTCGCATCATGAAAGCGGATGTTCTCTCCGCGACCAGTCCGAGTGCCCCCCCTGCAGTCTCAACCCAAGTCGCTGTAATAGAGACAGTTACAGAAACACCCCAGCCACTTCCAACCGGTTCACGGGGCGTGCGCCGGGAGCGCATGACCAAGTTGCGGCAAAAGATAGCCGAACGGCTGGTCTCAGCTCAGCGCACCGCAGCCATGCTCACCACTTTCAACGAAGTGGATATGACGAATGTGATGGCCACCCGAGCCAAGTACAAAGACACCTTTGAGAAGACCCATGGCGTGCGGCTTGGCTTCATGAGCTTCTTCGTGAAAGCATCTGTTGCAGCCCTGCGAGGATGCCCCAAGGTGAACGCCTACATCGTCGATGATCAGATTGAATACCACGATTACAACGACGTTGCGGTCGCCGTTGGGACGGAGAGAGGCCTGGTCGTCCCCGTCATCAGAAACGCAGAAGCCCTCAACTTCGCGCAAATTGAGGGCACGATCGCCGATTTTGCTGCAAGAGCTCGTGAGGGAAGCCTCTCGGTTGACGAAATGACCGGTGGCACCTTCACGATCTCAAACGGTGGGGTCTATGGGTCAATGATGTCCACCCCGATCCTGAACCCCCCCCAATCTGGCATTCTGGGCATGCATGGAATCAAGAAGCGAGCGGTTGAGGATCCTGAACATCCGGGGCAGATTGCCCTCAGGCCGATGATGTACTTGGCCTTCTCGTACGACCATCGAGTCATCGATGGCACTGAGGCCGTCACCTTCCTCAAGCACATCAAGGAGTGCATCGAAGACCCCGCACGCCTGTTGCTGGAAGCCTGATGCCCACTCCCCACTCGCCGACCGGGACGCCAGATCCCGCGGAAGAAGGCCATGGACACATTCCCGTTCTCCTGGAGGCTGCCCTGGAGGCCCTCAAGCCGTGTCCCGGTGACACCCTTGTTGACTGCACGGCGGGCCGTGGAGGGCATGCGTCGAGAATTGCCCAAGCGATTCAGCCAGAGGGGCGTCTGGTCTTCTTTGATCTGGACGGGACCAACCTCCAGCACACCAGTGATCGGCTGAAGAGGGAATCTTCACTCGACGCCATAGCAATCGAGCGTTCCTTTGCTGCAGTTGGGCGAGAACTGACCCAACGCGGGTTGGTCGCCAACGGATTGCTTGCGGATCTGGGCTTCGCCAGCAACCAGATGGACGACCCTGGGCGGGGCTTATCGCTCAAGGCCGATGGCCCTCTGGACATGCGGCTGGATCCGGGAATTCCAGTCACCGCCGCCGACCTGATTGCACGGCTGGGAGAGGCGGAGCTTCGAGACCTCATTCGACGATTTGGGGAAGATCCGGCCGCAGCTCGGATTGCCCGTAAAATTATCGAGGAGAGGAAAAAAGAGCCGATCANAAGTACGGCGCATCTAGCTCGTCTTGTTCGTGAGGCCTANGGATCACGTGCGAGGGAGTCCCGGGTGCACCCAGCGACCAGGACCTTTCAGGCGCTGCGNATCGCGGTCAACGATGAGCTGGGTGCTCTTGAGGCCCTGCTCTCTGAAATCGAGATTGCAGCACGCCTGATTCAAAGGGGGTCGCCAGGGTGGCTTGCGCCCGGGGCGAGACTCGTACTGATCGGATTCCACAGCCTCGAAGACCGGATGATCAAGCGACGATTCGCCACGATGGCACAAACTGGCCTGATCGAGACCCGGTCTCGCAAACCAGTCACGCCGTCAGAGGATGAAGTACGAGTGAACCCCAGGGCTCGCTCGGCGAAACTGAGATGGGCCACGGTTGGCACATCGGGAACATGAGGACTTCCACCGTGAAGTCCAAGCAGGGAAGCGCACGCATGACCCGCGAGAACAAGCTGGCACTCGTCATTGGATTTGGCCTGCTGCTGTTGGCAGGAATTCTGGTCTCCGACCACCTCTCTTCCGGACAGCGATCATCGGAAGAGCCCTTACTCGCCTCAGGAGAGAAGGTCGTCCCCCCATCGACTCTGCTCACCTCACGGCCGGAGGCTTCAAAGCTCAACACCACACAAGAGGGAAACTCTGCGAAACAACGGGACGTTCGGGCTCGCGGCACTGCCGCTGAGCCAGAGCCGCTTCGCCAGATCACCATCGGAGGAACAAGCGCAAAGGTTGCAACGCGCCCGGATACCANCCGCTCTTCAAGCGCGGTGGCCAAGCAACCCACTGTCCACTTCGTCCGCAGCGGTGAAACTCTGAGTGCGATCTCAAAGAAGTACTACGGAACGCCCGACCATGCCGCGCAGATCGCCCGCAACAACAACATCTCCAACCCACAGCACCTGGGCGTCGGGACCCGACTGGTTCTGGCCGACGATCCCAGAGGTTCCATTCGAGCCAATCAAGCTGCCGCCCCCATCCGACAGGCTCAGACTACTGCGCCTAGAAAACGCATGGTGACCGTCAAGGAAGGCGAGACTCTGAGTGAGATCGCCAAACGCGAACTCGGCAGCGAGGGCAAGTGGCATGAACTGTGGGAAATGAACAAGAAAGCTGTTCCAAACCCNAATCGACTTCGACCGGGAACGACCCTGAACCTGCCTGCTACCTGAAGAGCCACAATGTTTGCGAAGTTGCTGACCCTGATCCTCTGTCTGGGAATGATGGCTGGCCTGCTCTTGGTCAACCGACAGAGACTCTACGAGGTCATCGGACAGCGCATACGTTTGCATCGGGAAACCGAACAACTCGAACGCAGTGTGCAAGAGCAGCGCGTTCGCGTCGCGGAAGCCACCCACCCGAGCGAGGTTCACTCACTCATCGGTGAGGATCAGGTGGGATGGAATACGATTGGGGACCGGGAGGAGCTGATGAGCGAGCCTCTTTGGAACGTCCCAATGGGAGCTTCGCAACACAGATGAGCTCCGTTACCAGTCCAGAGCGTTCCAGAAGAATCACCCTTTGCACCAGAGCCGCGGCAGTGGTGATCACTGCAGGATTGATCGCGACCCTGTTCAGAGTCGGACAGCTGAAGATCAGTCCTCCCGGTGAATTGGCAGGCAGCTCTGGAGCAAGGACCGCGCTGTCCAGTGAACCCCGATTCAGGGGAACGGTATTCGATCGAGCAGGACGGACCATTGCCATCGATCGTCCAGTATGGAAACTGGCTCTGGATCCACTTCACTTTACCGAGCATGGATTCAAGAAGCTGGATGCCTTCACCCGCAAACAGATGCGCAGGTTGGATGCACCGGAGGTCGATCCACAGCTGGCTCGATACGTGGGACCACTTGCACTCGTGCAAGAACAATTACGAATCCAGCGATTGTCGAAACTCAGTGAGGAGCTCTCAACCAGAGTCGATATTCCACAGGAGAAGTTGCGTACTCAGCTGATCTCGGCGCCCAGGAAACGACGGTACATCGTCCTCAAGCAGTTCCTGGATGACTGGGAGGTCGATCTGCTCAAACAGTGGACCAGCGAGGCCAGGACCGGCTTGATTCTCGACCGCACCACTCGGCGCATCAACTACGGGCCGGACAGTCTTGCCATGATCATTGGCAAGGTTCGTGCAAATGGCAGTGGCGGTTCGGGAATCGAACAGAGACTAGATTCGGATCTGCAAGCGCAGAAGGGCACGCTGCTGTCGAAGCGGACTTCGCGAGGAAGCGTGATTTCAATTCCCGAGGGAACCTACCGACCGGGAATGCATGGCAATGATTTTCAACTGACCCTCGATGTGCATATCCAGGAACTGGTCGAGCGACGACTTGGCGAACAACTGGAAAAATACAATGCCGGCGGTGGGCGCTGCGTTGTCATGGACCCTCGAAATGGTGACATCCTGGCGATGGTGGATTTGCTCAGGCGACGGGAGGGCGTCGAGGAAGCCATCCTTGATGACCCCATGCGGAGAATCGAAGGCAGCCTGGCACGCAACCGGAATTTGGTCGATGCGTTCGAACCCGGATCGACATTCAAACCCTTCATCTGGGCGGGAGCAGTGGAGCTTGGGGTCGGAGATCGGAGATCCGTTCCTCAAGACAGCCAGGGTCGTGTGATGGTGAACCTGAAGCCGGTTTCGATTCCCGGAAGACGAAACACCGTGAAGGATGCAGGGAACAATCCGTACAAGGGACCACTGAAAGACATCGAGACGATTCTGGTTCGAAGTCTGAATACCGGAATGATCGAAATGGTTCGACCACTTTCAGATCGTGAAACACGCGACATCCTAATTCGATTCGGCTTTGGCTCACGAACCAATTGCGGTCTGGCAGGAATGGCTGAACATTCAGGACAAGTCACTGCACTCAAGGATTGGAGCTACGGGAACACATCCGTTTCCGTCTCCTTCGGTCACGAGGTATCCGTAACCACTGTGCAAATGGCCAGAGCGTTCAGCGCGTTCTGCAACGACGGGCTCATGCCCCAGCTGCGGATCGTACGACCAGCGGCTGCCAACGCCGAGCAGGAGTACATTGAATCAGCACACTTGCTGCGCATGCGTGCGCTGGGAACCGAAGTTTCCAGACGGACGAAGGCCGCACTCAAAAAAGTGGTCACCGAAGGCACCCTGAGCAGGCATGCCCGATCCAGTATCTACTCCATGTTTGGAAAATCAGGTACTGCGGATTTGCCCAATCCGGCCGGTGGATACTTCAAGGATCGGCACACATCCAATGTGATTGCTGCAGCTCCGTTTGAGGAGACCCGGGTCGTGGTCTACTGCGTGATAGACGATCCTCAGAAATCACTCGGATATTACGGGGGGCTGGTCGCAGGCCCCGTGGTTAAGGATGTGATCGAGCAGACTCTCGCATACCAGGGAGTGCAACCGGATCTGAATGACCCCAAATCCGTGGATGCCCGAGATCAGCTCGCAGCCAGCGAGGCGGACCAGCTGCAGCTTGGTGGCGAATGAGGGTTCAGGCGGTCGCGCGATCAGAATCCGCATCATCGCCGGGAGCACCACTACCTGTATCAGGGTCATGAGCCGCGAGAGGACTGTCGGGGGATGATGAATCCTGGGAGTCGGAAGACGATATTTGGCGACGCTCCCATTGACCTCGTCGAGCAGCCTTGATCGCCACTGCGGAGATGAAGCTGAAGAGGACGAGGAATACGCCGTACACCACACGACCTTGTACGACCTTGTAGGTATACAACAGTGCAAGCGCGATCCCCAGAAGCATGAAGATGCCGGAGAGGCCGTACAACGCGAAGACCGTCGCCTTGACGGACCGGAGCGCTCTCAACAGCATGTGGTGGATGTGCCCGCTGTCAGGGGCTGACATCGGGAGGCCGGACAGCTTTCGCCGGATGATGGCGAGAAGGGTGTCCATGATTGGAAGCGTGAACACAATTAGTCCTGCGACCACGAGGTGGGTTTCACCCATTTCACCAAAGAGGAGAATGATGACTACGCACATGTAACCGATCAGGAGACTGCCACAGTCGCCGAGGAAGATCACGGCTGGATTGAAGTTGAAAGGCAGGAATCCCAGGACCGCACCAAGCAGTGCGAAGGAAAGTGTGATCCTGGCTCCGTAATACACTCCAGCTGGTTCGGTACCCTCACCCACTCCGACCGCCATGATGATCGAGATCACCAGGAATCCGATGGCCATGATCGCCGCAGTGCCGCTGAGCAGTCCATCAAGTCCATCGATCAGATTGGTTGCATTGCAACCACCTATGACGAAGAACGCGGTGATGATGGTCCCGATCCAGTAGTAGACCCCACCGGACTCGATCACGATCCCGGCAAATTCCATGAGCACGGTATCGGGTGGCCCCAGAATCGGCAGCAGCATTCCCTTGGCTACATTGACACCGATGCCCGAAAGGGTCAGGCCCGCGGCGGCCACGAGCTGACCTGCGATCTTGAGTCGTGGATCCCAGTGCCAGACGTCATCCATGAAGCCGGTGAAGCAGATCGCAAACATACCGAGGATGATTCCAAGTGGAACCAGTGAATAGGAGGGTGGGACATTTGGCACAACCAGATAGGAATAGATCAGTCCGGAACAGATCCCACCAAGCACTGCCAGACCGCCCAGATACGCAATGGGAAACTTGTGAAGCTTGCGATCTCCGTCCGGAGTATCGACCACCCCACCCTGTACGGCAATTGATCGAATGATCGGAGTGACCAGCAAGGTGACCAGAAAAGCCACAACGAAGACCGGAACGTAGGCATTGAGCAAACCGGTCGCAGTGACTGAATCATCAGCTGACATGGAGGAGCCAATGAAGTCCAGGAAACCTGGCTCTGACGGCAGATCGGTTTCAAGCTTGAGGTCGTTGCTCACGTCGCACCACCGGCTCTGGAGTATTCGAGTGCGAGATCCTGAATCGTACGCTCCAGAGGAATCGTCGATTCAAACTGCAAGGTCGATCGAATAAGTCCCAGATCGGGTACCCGACACTTGAGATCCTCGAAACCAGGGGAATAAGCCTGTTCATAGGGTACGTGGACAATTTCGGATGAGGAGTTCAGGACATCACAAACTGTTGCGGCCAGGTCGTTGATGGTGATTGGCGTGTCGTTACCGACATTCATCACTCTGCCGGCACACTTATCCCGATCGAGCATCCGTGGAAGGACTTCGACCACGTCTCGTACATCACAAAAGCACCTGGACTGGGTCCCGTCTCCAAAGACCTGAATCGGCTGATTCGAGAGGGCGCACTCCACGAACCGGGGTAGGACCATCCCATAGTCGCTGACCTGACGTGGACCGACGGTATTGAAGAATCGTGCGATGGAGATCGGCGTACCGGACTGCTGGTAGTGAGCCAGGGCGAGGTATTCATCGATCGCCTTGGAACAGGCGTACGACCACCGGGAGCGAGTGGTGGGACCAAGAAGCAGATCATCGGTCTCAGCAAACCTGTCCCGAACCCCTTTTCCGTACACCTCGCTGGTTGATGCCATGAGCAGAGGCGTTGCGCTGTTCTGAACGAAACGCATAACCGCCGAAGTCTGATGAATGTTGGTTTCAATGGTCCCAATGGGATCCTCGACGACTAGTTTCACCCCAACCGCCGCCGCGAGGTGGTAGACCGAGTTGAAAGTTCGCTTGGCTCCGGCACCATCCAGCCAGTCGCTGAGATCCGAGTGGACAAAGTGGAGTCGATCGGGGGCCATGTGGCGGGCCTGATCAAGATTCGATTCGCGTCCCGTGGAAAGGTCATCGACAACCCAGACCTCATGACCACCCTGAAGCAGGTGCTCGACGAGATGGGAGCCGATGAAGCCGGCTCCTCCCGTCACGAGATCTTGAGGTGTCTTAGAAATGCTCATTTGGTGGTCTTAAACAACTTCAATCCTTAGGGGTGTAATTAGCCATAGTCTGGAAGTTCTTCTTGAAGTAGCCACCTGCGGTGTTTCGGGGTCGGTTGAAGATGACACCGATGAATGAGGCCTCCATCTGCCCGAGTTGATTGATGAGTCGACCAATCAGGCCGCGTTCCTCACTACCAGATCGCACGATGAGCAGGGCGGAATCACATTTAGAAGCCAACATAAGCGCATCACCGGAAACCACTCCGGGGGGGCCGTCGATGAGGACCATGTCGTAGTCGTTCTTGAGCCGACTCAGGGTCTCATCAAACAACTTCGTGTTGAGTTTCTCAAACACACGGTTCTGCTCACTCCCGGCACCGATGATGTCGATCGAGTCGGGGGTTGAAATGACCACACTCTCGACCGGGACTTCACCAGCAAGCACGTCACCAAGTCCCTGACGGGCACGCGGAACCATGGCCGCTTCCTCCAGACGTGGGCGACGGAAGTTGGCATCAACCACGACTACATTGCGGCCAGTAGCCGAAATGGATGACGCAAGATTCACGAGTATGGTCGTGGTTCCAGCTTCGGGCATGCCACTCATCAGCAATAACGATTGAAAACCGGACCCCTCGAGTTCCTTGACAACGCGGGAAGCTGCCTGGCGATAGGTTTCTGCAAGGACGGAATCAGGTTCATCGCGAACCACCATTTCGATGTTTTCCACACCGGTCGGATCATCTTCGAGATCAGGAATGACTCCAAGCAGCCTCGCACCGGGAAGTGACGCGAAGTCACTGGGATACTTGAGACGGTTGTCGAGAAATTCGCGCAGGAACACGAAGGCTGCAACTGCGAACACGCAGAGGAAGACGCAGACCGGAACCACCATCTCGATCTTGGGAAAGGAGCGGGTCTTGGGAAGAGTCGCTGACTGCATGACGACGACTTTCTTGGCATCATCACGAACTCGGACCTGGTTGAGGTCGGCAATATGTCGGGTGAGATCGTCTCGGTCGGTGATCGCCGCGTCCAATCGACGGTCCAGAGACTGCAGTACACCCAGCGCCGAGGCATAGTCGCGAAGACTGGTGGTGGTTTCCGCCTGGTCCTCTTCAAGCTGATCGAGAAGGGACTCGTAGCTGGCGTACTGATCGGATGATTCCTTGTATCCGGCGGTGAGATTCCTCTGAATGATCTCGTCGATTGCACTCTTGTATTCGGACTCAGTGGAATTCAAACGTCTCTGCAGACGGCCGATCGTGGGGTGGTCGTCGGAGAAATGATTGCGCTCACTTCTCAACTGAACCCGATAGTCATGCATGAGCGACTTGAGGTTCCGAATCAAGGGATCTTGTTCAGCAATCCGGATCTCTTCTTCGGATGGATCAAGGCGACCATCGATTTTAGATCGAAGCTGGGAGATTCTGGTCGAAAGCAATTGAGCCTGGGATCGGGTTTCGGTCACCTGCTGATTCAGTGCCTCGATCCTGTCATTTCGCTCATTGACTGCTTCATTCAGTGAGGTGATGTTGTTTTCACGAACGAAGTTCTGCTTCTCGGTCTCCAGGTACTTGATCTGGTTTTCAAGTTCACGCAGCTGGTCGTTGAAGGTCTTGAGGTTGCTGTTGTACTTGGTATCGGAAATGCCGGAAAGGGCATCGAGGTATGCCTCCTGAACCGCGGTCAGAATGACGGGGACATCCGTACGCTTGGAACCCGCCCAGCCAACGTGGAAGGTGTTGGTATCACGCGGGTGAGAGGTTGAAAGTTCCTCTTCCAGCGCCACCAGCGCATCATTGGCATTGAAACCACCCTCGTCCATGAATTGTCCGGACCAGTTCGTCGTTCGGATATCGCGCTTTTCAAGGGCGTTCCTGAGCACATTAGGAGTCATCAGTCGGTTCATTTCAGTACGCGCAAGTCGGGTCACCATGTCAGCGGACCTGCGATCGGAACTGAGAACATCATCCGCAGTGGTCAGCTCGGGACTCATTTCAAAGACAACTATGCCGCTGTACTTCGGAAAGAAGAAGAGTGCGATGATATAGAAGACAACCCCAAACATGAATCCAACACCAACAGCAATGGAAAGCGGCCACATGTTCTGGCGTGCGATGCGAAGGGGGTCAATCACCTTGCCGCCCATGGCGGGTGCAGTGGCTTGACTGGATTTGGCCCGGGTGTTTGGGCTTGATTTCTTTGCTTCCGGTGACATGTATCGATCCGTTTGTGTTCGTGATAACGTGGGGTGGAACAGGGCTTCAAAGATCAGAAGATCGCTTTATCCCATCTTTGCAAGAAGAGCTTCGACCTGTCGCTGCTTAGCTGGGTCGAGCTGTGGGTAGTCGTTGCCGAGCTTCTCGATGAGTAGGAGCGCTCGCTCATTCTCGCCCAGAGCATGGCAGACTTCAGCCAGATGAAGGAGGTTTGAGGTGGAAGGTCCGAGAATTACCGATCTCGAAAGGTACTTTTCAGCCTCGACCAAACGACCCAGTTTGTAGAGAATGAATCCATGCGTATCGAGAAATGACGACTCGTTCGGCGACAGCTGAACTGCCCGAGTCGAATGAACAATCGCAGACTCGGGATCATTTGAACACTCCACCAGCATGTAGGCCAGGTTGTTGAGTGTGGGACCCTGGACCGAACCAAGTGAGACCAGCTCTTCAAGCACGGCGATTGCCTGGTCACATTGCTTGTTGATGTAGAGGGCCGTGGAAAGAGTCTGCATGAGTGACTTGCGATAGTTCACTTCGGTCCCGGTTTGTGCGATGGCCTTGGTGAGGTACTTGATCGCGACCTGGGTATTTTCGGATCGGCTACCAAGACGGGACATGGCACGCGAGGCGAGAGCGCCATACTCATGGGCGCCCAGCTGGCCGTCAGTGAGTGCGCGCAGTCGACTTTCGGAGGAATCCAGATCCTCGTCGGGCGCAAGTCGGAAGAAGTAGACGAGGACGCGATCAAGCAAGATCTGGTCCGCCCCTTGATCCACCTGCTTGCGTGCATCCAGGTAGGCATCCTTCAAGATCCGTTCGGCCTTGCGATTCTCCCCGTCCAATGCAAGTGCTGCTGCCATTGCTGAGCGCATCTCAGGACTGCTGCGGGTGACGGCAGGGTCGAGTTCAAAGGCTTCTTTCAGGCGCTTGGTGTTTGGTTCCCTACGGCGGAATTCAAGCTCCACGAATGTTTCGATGACTTCACGTGAGTCGTCAAGCTCAAGGACCTTCCACCACATGTCGGAAGCACCTTCGGGGTTCTGATTCATCGCAAGCAATCGCCCGATGGTGCGCGGCCATTCGGGATTCATCGGATCCCGGTCCATCGCCACCTTCAAGGCTGGAACCGCCTGCCCGGGCGTACCATTGGAAACTGCTACTGTAAGCATCGCAGCACGAGCCTCGGGGCTGAGCCCACCGAGCCGGAAGTACTGGTCGAGTGCGGTCAGCGCTTCACGGGTATTGCCGGTGATCAAGTGTGCCTTGACCAGGCAGTTGGTTGCTGACCACTCAGTGGGGGTCAATTCCACCACAGCTTGCGCATTTGCCAGCATGTCGGTTCGAACTGATGGCTGGGGGTCCAGTTGGAAGTGATTCTGGTAGGTGAGGTGACTGAGCAGCAAAGGACGTGGATTAGAGGGCCGCAGTTCAAACGCCTGCTGACACAGATCTGAAGCCTTTGAGAAATCTGCGATGGCATCGGCGCGATACTCGGCAAGCTTGGCTCGGAGAGCCACGACCGCCTCGCTCTCACCCTTGGAAGTGGCTTGTGCGATTTCTTCAGTGGTGACATCCATCAGGCCGAGTGAACGCTGCCCCATGCGCGCGCGCATGTCGGCGTCGAGAAGAAGTACGTCGGAACGAATCGAGGTGGATACGGAATATTCTTCCGACTGGGAGATGGCGGCGATCAGCTTCTCGGCCTTGTCGAGATCATCGGCGATCAGTGCTGAGCGGAGCAGGTTCATCTGGTCTCCGATCAGATCGGAATCAGAAGCGAGGCTTTCAGCAAGGGCTTGTGCGCCATCCCAGGAAAGCTGGACTCCGAGGTCGTAAGCCATTCTGCGAGTTGAGATGTCGGGATCCGTAGCGAGTCGGCTCATCTGTTCATCAACAAGCTCATCGAGTTCGAGGTCTGCAAGGAGCTGAGTGATTCGGATTCGTTCAAGAGCCGTCAGCTGGTCGGCACAACAATCAATGAGATTCTGAGCACCCAACCTGGACAGATCCTTCTTGTTGGTCAGGGTGTTGGCATTGATTCGAGCGAACTTGATCATGATCACATCGCGATCGTTGCGCGCACTGCGCTCGACATTGTCGAGAATCGAGAATGCTTCCTTCTGACGGTTCTTTCTCGCAGTACTCAACTCCGCACGTCGCTTAGTCTGGGTCAGCTGGGCCCATTCACCGGGCGAATATTTGACTTGACCCCTTGCATTCATAACGTTCGCACGAGAAGGCGGGACGGTGATGAGCAGGCGCGCAAGCTCCACTGCATTGAATACGTCATAAACCGGAACAACGAGTCCCTTCCCATCCTTGACGTCATTTCGATAAAGGGACAGACGCTCCTGCAAGGCCGCAGCCATGTTGCCATCATTGGCTTCTGCAACAAGCCATTCGTTGAGCAGCAGGCTCCGGGTGATGGGAGAGCGAATCCCGCTTCGAAGGAGATCCAAGGCCTTGCCGCGTTCACCAATTTCAGTGAGCCACTGGGCAAGAAGCTTGATGTACTGTGCCGAATCCGGGGATCGGTCATAGGCGTTCTGAATGGCCGCAATCGCCTGATCCTTGCGACCAAGCTCGCGAAGTGCGAGGCCTCGAACCAACCAGGTCTCGTCAGTGGCGATGTTGCGTTCGACGAGAGGTTCTGTCAAATCGAGAGCGCCTTGAGGATTTCCAGAACTGGCATACAGAATGGACTTGAGATTTGCCAACTGCACTTCATCTTTTTCAAACTGATCAAGCTGTGTCATGATCTTCTGGCTCATGGAGTCAGGGGTGTTGAGATCACCCCTTCGAATGTCACGCGCCAGAGCCTGAGTCAGCAGGTTGCGCCTGATTCCAGACTCCTTGGGCAGATTCTTCAGTACCTCTTCCAGTTCAGCTTCAAGAAGAGCGTCTACTCCCTCGGAATCAGGAAGGCCCGCAGCGGAATAACGGGAAAGCAAGATGAAACGCATAGCGCTTTGGGTGGCAGGCTCGTCATAGGTGGATTCGACGGAGACCCTGATTCGCTCGAGCGGATCCTTGATCTCCATGAGGGACATCAAGTTGGCAATCTTGGGGTCCTCTTGGAGTGAGGGGTAGTCGTTAATGATCTGCCGCGCCTCATCATTCAAACCAAGCTGAGCATTGACGACCACCAGCATCTTGGGATAGACCAGATCGTCCGACCGTTCCAACATGACCAACAGAAGTTCCCGGGCATCATCTAGATTTCCGGACTGGACTGAGTTCATGATTCGCTTGTAGGCACGATCATCATCAGTCTGAGTTGTTCCAAGGATGTTTCCGATACTGCCGCTGGATTTCTGGATGCCCGCCAGCAGAGCCAAGGCGCGTGGGTTTTTCGGATCCTGATCGAGCACTGCGGCAACCTGAAGACTGGCGTCATCGAGCCGGCCGATACGCAGCAACTCTTCGGCATAGGTCAGGCGGAGCTGAGGGGCCTGGCTGGTCGCAACCGATTCGAGGTAGGCACCAAGGGAGTCCACTGCCACTCCGCGTTCACCCGACAGAGAGGCTGCGGTGATGAATCTCGGCAGGAACCGTTGCTGCATGCCAGCTCGCTGGAGAAAAGGTGTCGTCGATATCTCCATGAACTTCGCACGTGCAAGGGACATCTCACCACTCAGCATGTCGATGCTGCCCTGGGTGTAGAGATCGACTGCGGGTTGATTCGGATCTCCACGAAAACTCTCGAGGGCCAGTAGGCGAAGCGCTTCGAGGTCACTGATTTGAGCGTCCGACTGTTCATCGGAATCTGATTCGGAAATCTCGCGACCGAGCTGAGCGAATTGGGTGTCGAAAAGAATAAGCGCAGCTTCGCTCTTTGCGGGTCCCTGAACCGTCGAGTAGAGACCGACGGGGAGTGACTCCTCATCGATCACCCTCTGCGCGGACATGTTGGCGACTTCAGGCTTGGAGAGCACATACGCCTGAGACAGGACCAGATTGATGTCGAGCGGGAGCTTGTCTGCTTCCAACAGTGGCAGGATGAACTCGAGGCTCGATTCCCTATCGACGAGGTTGGAGAGAAGAATCGATCGAATCTCTCCCTGCGCGGCCTTGATCGTCTCCGCATCATCAGAAGCAAGCAGTCGATCTCGGGCGGCAAGTCCCATGCCTAGAGCCTGTTGTTGCAGGGCCACCAACAATTCCTCGTCGCGCTCTTCCTCCAGCAGCTCTCGAAGAAAGATGAACCGCAGAATTTCGGGAGTCTGCTCGACCCCAGAACCATTCATGCGCTCCACGAGCGCATCGAAACCCTCATCCGGATCACTGAGCTCCTGCTGGAGCAGCCGTGAATCCTGTCGGGACCAGAAGCCTCTTGCTTTTTGATATTTCGAACGGAGGATTGCTTCCCAGGCGACGGAATTGGGCTCACCGCTGGCGAGCAGGTCTGCGACATCCTCACTGTAGAGCGAACTCTCGTTGTCCTTGAGCAGCTCCTGTCGCCGTGACATGGCGTCGATTCGAGCTGATCGAGCATATTCCAGGGCGGCTGGATCATTCGGGAAATTCTCTGCCATCCGAGTGGACTGTTCCTGAACCGCATTCCAGAGGTCATTCTGATTCTCGGGCGAGATCACCAGTGCACGTTCGCGGTAGGCATCGATGAGTCGCTTCCATGAATCGGGGTTGTCCTGGGAAATGCCAATTCGCCGCGACAGAAGCTGCAGGTACTGCTGACTGTAGCGCTCTCGCGCCTCGGTCCGCGTCTCGGGAACGATCTGAAGCAGGGCTCGCTCGTAGTCATCGTAGTACTTGAGATTCATCGGGTCTTTGCTGATCGAACGACCGTAGCGTGAGACCGCCTCCTTGAAATCACCGGCCTTTTCTGCGGTTCGACCGATCTCCGCTTGTCGTTCGGCATCACCAGAAATTGCAACCCAAGCAATGACCGCAACTCCAGCGCACAGAATGATGAGTGCGGAAGACAGGATCACGATGAATTTGGTGTTGAGTCGATTGTTCATTATGAGTTGGTCTCGTTGGTAGTGACGGGAACAGCAGATGGAGAGTCGGATATTTCAAGATCGAAGCTTTCAACCTCAGCCCAATCAGGAAGACAGCGCATCAGTTGAGGGATCAAGTCGTTGGTCAGCTCGGTGACGCCAGCCAGATAGTCTTCTAGAAAGCTCTCACCTGAAGCTGACAATTCGAAGGACGCGGAAAATTGGACTTTGCAGTAATAGGCGTATTCGTCGGTCCAGTCGAATGCCAGGTTTCGAACACCAAGAGAGCTCGCGGTCAGTCGACCATTTGCGATGAAGAAGTATCCTCCCACCATGCGCAAATCAGGTCGCTTGCTGTCCTCGAATACCGTGATTCGTATCAACGGTTCACCAAGAGGCATGCGGATGTCTGACTCCACACCCGTCACGGGATGAGTGACGGAGACTTTTTCGTAGGGGAGTCCGGTCGCACGATTCAGATTTCCATCTTCGGACCATTCCGACTGATCAATCGCCAGGGGGAAGTACTCGGAATTGCCGAGCTGGCTCAGGCCCGAGGCGTACCAGCATCGTTCGGGGATGTGCGGGACATCGTCGATGGTCCCGGTGTAGTAGGAGATGTGGAGTTTGAAGTCGCCGAAAGATGGGGAGGTGGGATTGATGTAGGCGCGGTCGATGAACTGCGTGGTACCAAGTGACTCGATGATTGCGTCGGAGTATTCCGGTTCATCCCCTATCTGCTTCCATCCACCCATGCGTGAGGGGATGGTATCCAGAGATGCCTGCAGGGGGACGGACTTCTTGACCAGGAACACGTTCAGCTGAATCAGTGCCGCTTGAACGGCAATCGCACCAACGATGAGCAATGTGATTGAAGCCAGCAAGCGGGAGATGGGAGAGCGTGCAAACCGAATCGCCTGCTGTGCAGCCACCTGCTCCTCAACGACACTTGGGCTTTCAACCACGAGCTTTCGAACGATCCACATCAGAAGAATGAAGACCAGAAATGCGGGTATGAGCCAGACCATGCCCACAAAGGTGTGGAATTCGCCGGAAACGAAGTTGACGTCGTAGCGGGACAGAAGACCAAGTGTGACGACTCGGAGTATGTTGACGAAGACCGCGACCGGAACACCAAGCAGGATCAGAAGAACTCTCTGCCAGGTGCGGTCAAGCCCCACATAGGCCATTGCCGTTCCCAGCGCCAAGAAGGCAACGAGCATGCGCATTCCGGAACAGGCTTCCGCGACGTTGAGTGGATAGGAGACATCTCCGTCGTAGACCGTCAGGGTGTTTCCTGCCAGGTCCACGTCGAAACCAAAGACATAGAAGACCAACCACGCACCGGAAGCCGAAATGTCCTGCAGATCATTCGTGAACGGTGTCATGATCCGCTTGGAGATGACAATTCCGAACGCGAAGAGATAGAAGAACGGGAAGGAACATTCCTTGAAGAAGCGCCAGCCACCGAATCCGACGATCAGGCCGAGAAAGGACAGGCAGACCCCCACCGCACGAACATGAGAGTGGATCAGCTGCTTGGGTCCCACAGATCCAAGCATGTAGACCAGGATCCCCATCAGAAGGAAGGCCAAGCCCGACCAGGAGGGACGCAGCGGTAGAGCGAGGATCTTGTCCCGCTTGAGCACGACGAACCAGAGCGCGATGAAGGGCACCACGAAGGTGTGACCCCAGTCCGAGGGTTCGGCAATCGCCGCCTTGAACTGTGCGATGAAGAATTGGTGGTAGATTCCGAAGAAGACCACTGCAAGGACGACAAGAGTCGCGAGAAGAGGCTTGGAGGGCACGTCGACAGCTCGGGGATTTTCCCCGTGGGAACTCGGCAATTGGTTCTCGCCGACCAGCGTGCTCATACTCTTCTCATCGACCCGACCGTGACCTGTATCCACCCTGAAGCGGAGAAGGTTTCTTGATTCGAGGACATCCTGTCCCTGATGTTATCGGTCCTTCATGGACACGATCCCGCCCCAGCTTCCACACTGTTTCCCAACTCCTTGGAAACAGATGAGTTCGCGTGCTTGGTGTACGCCCCAACCACCAGGTGTGGTTCGGCGAATTGGCGACTTTACCACAGAAAAAAGGCCAAACGCACTCGATGCATCAGCATCAAATCCAAATATCCGCCAACGGGGCGCACCGAGCCGGGGGTTGCCGTTTCATCTGAAGGCCAGGATCAACGGAAGTTGCCGATGTTCGTGGGAGGCGGTCCAAAGACGTCGTTGCCGAAGTTTCGATCCAGAAGGAATCCGAATCCGTAGCTGGCTCTGAATCCATTGCGGACCACCGCGAGCGGTTGGGCCCAGAAATTGGTACCGATGTTCACGTGGTCATCCGGCTGCATGTAGATGTCAGGCTCGGTCCGGTTTCTGATCGCGGAGAGATTCACGCGGATCGTTGCCTCACGCCCATCTCCGACCACTCGGGTCAGATCCACGCGCTCGGGAATGGCGATGGGGCCAAAGCCGCCTGCAGCTGCCACGAGTCGACTGAGCGTCAACTTGCCAGAGACAGGCAGCTGATACACGCCGGGCCGACCGATTTCTCCATCAATGTAGACCACACCCGTGAGCGGGGGCTCGACGTAGAGCCGGTCACCGGGGCGCACGATGATGTTGAGATCGCTGTCTCCGCGGGCGAGTCGCTGGTAGTCCACCTGGATGATTCGAGTGGCAAAGGAGCGCTTGGGGGAATCATCTGCAATCGGCAGCAGCATCTCCTGCATCTGTTCGCCGCCACCCACAGGAACCCAGACTTCCTGCTCCTGATCGAATCTGTATCCGCCGGATTGGGTTGAACCAGAACCCGGTGCGCTTCTGAATCCGTCCTGGGTAGCGGGCGCGGCAGACGCCGAGGAGGCGGGGTCAGAGTCGACGTCATCCAGATCGACCATTTGCTGGGAATCCTGAGAGACCATCCCGGGGGAACTGCTGCGACCGGAGGTACCACCTGCATTCTCGAGATTCTGGATCAGTGATTCGATATCGATCGCGTTGTCGCGATCGGGTTCGGGCTCAGGGGCCCGGGGCTGAGTGGCCGCGCTGCCCTGGGGGCTGCGGTTGGCCCCTCGGTTGTATTCAGGTTTCACCAAATCAGTAAGCGGCAGCTCCCTGATCACATAGATATTCATAGTCGAAGCAATGGTGCCTCCGCTGAGGGCCAGGGCATCCATCACACGGAAATCATCTCGACTGATTGAATACACCCCGGTTCCGTTGACGGCACCGTAAATCGTGTATTCGTATGCTCTTCCCTGCTCAAGGGAGACCGAGACCAGAGGTTCATCAATGGTTGCTTTGACGCGATTGACGATTTCCCTTTTGAGCTCTTCAAGAGTCAGACCGGCGGCAGGAATGTTGCCCAGCGTCTTGATTCGAATCTGGCCGGCCTGATCGACGATCAGCACCGAAATGTCGTTCATGTTGGATTCAAGCAGCTCGTAGATCTCTACTCGGACCACGTCCGAAGGAGCAAGGCGATATTCCATGCTCTGAGGAATGAGGTCCTCGGCAGTCGGCTGTGTGATTTCTGCGAATGGAAGCTCTGCTTCCTCGATCACGTCGATCCGTTCGAGAACGGGAATCGTGGTGGGAGCAAATTCAAAGTATCCAGTCTTGCTGGGATCCATGTAATTGTCGACTTCGCATCCAACGAGTGCAAAGAGAACAACGGCGAGGGAGCAAAGCTGCTGGATCGCCAAGCGAAGCGAAGATGGAATTCGAGTGATCAAAGATCTGCTCCAAACAAGTCAGCTCTGCCGACCCCCGGTTCAACGGACCGGGTCTTCATCCGTCCTCATGCTTCCTTACTGGAAGGCAGGATGAGAGGACAGAACTGATGACTCCTGCGTGCGTGAAATCGGCAAAGCAGGGTCATCTCATTGAGGAAAGGGGGGAATCAGAGCGGAAAGAGCCAAATCAGGCAATAATTGCCGAATCTGGGCTGCTCAGGGACGAGCAAGCACCCGAGTCAGAACCGCGGCCCGCACCAGGACTCCATTGGCAACCTGATTCGAAATCAAGCAGCGAGGGTAGGTGTCAAGAACTGCGCGATCAATCTCGACCCCGGGATTCACTGGCCCCGGATGCATGAGCCACTGATGCCCTTGAAGGCGACCGGCGCGTTCTGCGGTCAGTCCGTAGGAGCCACGGTAATCTGGTGGGATCAGGCTGCCCCCGCCTCGTTCACGCTGTATTCGAAGCATCATGACCACGTCGACACGGGGAAGCACCTCATCAAGGTCATGAGAAATCACAGTCTGCCCGTGTGGCCCGATGCCCTCAAAGCTCTCATCGACCATTCCCGGTGGACCGACCAGTGTGACGTGCGCTCCCATCGACTCCAGACCGTGCAGGTTCGACCGTGCCACCCGGCTGTTGGAGATGTCCCCGACGATTGCGACCTTGAGTCCTTTCAGAGAACCCACCTGAGCACGCATGGTGTAGAGATCGAGCAAGCCTTGAGTGGGGTGTTCGTGGCGCCCGTCTCCGGCATTCACAATGGGCGTGCGACACCGAGCGGCGAGTCGTTGCGGAGTGCCATTCACTGAAGAACGCACGATGAGCACATCGACGCCCATCGCATCAAGCTGCTCCGCGGTCTCAAGTTCGGACTCGCCCTTGGCGACACTGGAACCGGTAGAGGTGATGTTGATCGAAGTGGCACCAAGCCTGGAGGCCGCCACTTCAAAGGAGCACCGGGTTCGAGTCGAATTCTCAAAGAACAGGTTTGCCACAATCCGACCGGCCAGTTCGTCACCACGAAAGCCTCCCTCAAAGGAGGAGGCGACATCCAGAAGCTCGCTGATCTCCGCGTGAGACAGGCCCTCCAGGCCAAGAAGGTTCCAGTTGTTGTTCGCCGGGTCCGTCATCGGCGGAGAATCCTACCAGACCCGACCATGGAGCAGTCCGTGTCAGCTCATTCGATGACTGCAGTGGTGATTTTCCGCTCGAAATGCTCGGTTCCTGCAGCCAGACTGGGAACCCAGAGCAGGTCGAGCCCCATTTGAGACTGACTTCCCGAGTGCCGTTCACTCACGGTGATCTTCACCGTGTACCACCCGTATTGAAGCGTCTGGGGAATCTCGAAGACATTTCTCAAGAAGAGATCTCGGATGCGACTGCTGGCAGAATGGTTGACGGTGTTTTCCACCGGAGGGACGACCGGGACTCCGGTCTCGGTACTGAACATTTCAGTGCGCACCGTGAACTCATGTCCGAAGCTGTCGGTTCCCTCGTCGAATCTGGGGTCGGCTCCATCCAGCTCTGCGTACCAGATGAACTTGGATCGTTCACTGGGTGAGAACATGGGGGGTTCGAAGACGTCGACGTCACCAAAATCGCGAACCGCGCTGCACAGCTTCAGACGTTTGATTCGGAACGGGGATTCCGCATCGATCTGCGAGATGATCTCGCCAAAGGCCAGTGCCAGTGCCGCACTGTCACCCCCCTCTTCGAGTTCGGAGCCGAGAAGCTTGAAACGACGGTAGACGATCTCCACGAGCTGGCGTTCTTCGTCGGTGAGCTCTGAAAGCCCTTGAGGTTCAAATGGTTTTTCGGGTGCGATCCAGGCCAAGAGCACGGCCATGGAAAGGTGTTGCTTGAGCGGAGTATCACTCTGAGAAGCACGCTCCATCAGGGATCGAATCAGAGGGGGAACGAGATCCGACTCCGTGGCCGCGCTCGATTCAGTACCGAGCAAGACCGGGGTCTTCGAAGATTCAAGACGTGATTCGGGCAGCGCGTCGACCACGAGCACCGGAGTCGAGGTGGGTGCCTGGGCCACTGTCAGCTCGGCGGAGAGAGAGGGCTCGGGCGCCAAGGCCGGCGTGATCGATGGCTCGGTCGGGCCGGTCTGTGCCTGAAGGGACTCCATGAAACGCCGACCGTCCTCGAGGTTCTCCAGAATCTGTTCGGCAGTGACGGGCTGAGCGCCAGCCAGATCCGCGACCTGGGAAGACGGAGGCGATGCCTCACTCGGAGTCATCACCGTGAATTGATCGGCGTTGACTGCCGCGTCAGAACCGGACAGGGCGGAAGCAGGCGGTTTGGAGCCCGGACCCGAGTGCGGCTGAGAACACCCGGCAAGCCAAAGCGAGCCGGCTGAAATCGCGGTAAGGAGACCCTGGAGGGTGTTTTGAGAGAGTACTGACATTGGGTGCGCTCCTGCGTCCAAGGGGTCATCCTGACCCACCATGCCTTGCGACAAGCCCCCGAGGGGCTGCTTTCTTTCAGACTGTAAGCCTATCGGCCATCTCGACCGCCACGCATTCAAGAGTCCGGCGGGTTGCCTCCCTGGAGGCCGGAGCATCGGACAGCGGAGGCATTCGTCCAGTTTTCGCCCGCCGATCCATTTCGAGCAGCCGTTGGTACATGACCGAAGTCGTCTGGGAACCCAGACGACTCGCGGCAGCTGGCAACGAACGCGCGGCCGCACCCCACAACTGCAGAGGACGAGCCAGTTCTGAAGCCGACTGGCCTTGCTCGAGCAGGATCGCAGCCTCGTTGAGCTTCCGGGCGAGATCGATACAGGCCCACATCATCAGCACGCTGGGAGCACGGCTGACGTCGTAGAGGGATTGCACTGTCTTCACCGCTTCGGAGCGGTCTCCACGAAGGATCGGCTCCTGAATCATCCAGGCTTGCTCCTCTCGGCCCAAGCCGACCAGTTCCACAACTGCATCACGGGTAATCAGCGACTCCCCTTGATCGGACCCACCGATGGAAGACGCAAGCTTCCCCAGTTCGGTATCCAGTCGGGAGAGCATTGGCCCGATCCGCTCGATCAGAAGCCGAGCCGCGGATTCGACGATCTGAACCGAATATCGCTTTTCCGCTCGCGCGACGCACCAGCGTAAAGCATCCGCATCGCCGGGCACACTGCACTTGATCACCGTCCCGCTGGACTTGACGGCCTTGTCGAAGTTGCCTGGCCGCCAATCGCGGGAACGCAGAAGCAGCGTCGCTTCGGACATAGGATCCTCGGCATACCGTTCCATTGCGGGGCGATGCCCGGAACCACGCATGAATTCAGCGGCACTGTCAATGACCACCAGCTTGTGAGACTGCATCAGGCCATAGCTGCGCAGTTCGTCAAGGACCATCGCCAGCGTGCAGGAAGCGCCATCGAAGCTGAACTGTTCGATCTCTCCGTGGGCCTGTTCCAGCTCCGAGACGAGTCGGCGGGTGTACTCTTCGATCAGGAAGGTCTCGGGGCCATGAAGGACCACGACGGGCATTCCTGCGGCGGGAGGGGTGGATTTGGCGGTGGTCTTGCGGGCCATGAGACCAGATCCTACGCGCAGAGCGGAAAAGGTGGATCGGTTGCTAGCATCTCATTCTGGATGAAGTGGCTTGAGCCCAGAGACTGAGGAGCTCATTCGTGCGATTTCTGCATGTCATCAATGGACCGGACCGTGGAGCCTCCTTTGTGCTGGCGGACATGGAACCCCAGCTGATCGGTCGATCGACCGAGGCTCTGGCACTCACCGACTCAACGATCAGCCGCCGCCATGCGGAGCTGACCCCCGGCAGCGAAGGGTGGTACCTGAGGGATCTGGATTCCTCCCATGGCACCCTGCTCAATGGAACCCTGCTCACCGGGCGTTCACTGCTGAAGAGGGGGGATCGGATCACCTGCGGATCGACTGATCTGCTTTTCGATCGAAATCCAGAAGACCAAAGACCGGTCGAAGCGGTTACGCCGGAAGAAGCGACCCTCGAACTGATCGACGCCGCAACGTTCGAAGGTTCCGACGCAAAGGCCGACCGGACAACGTCTGAACAGTTCTCCGTCCTGCTGAGGGCAACTGAACTCGCGGTCGGTGAGTCGGACATGCGCGTGTACGTCGAGTCGTTCCTCCAGCTGCTGATGGAAGCCGTGTCCGCTCGGAAGGCAATGGCAATCATCTTTGGAATGGATGCAGCGGGAACTGCTTGGATCACTGCCGCAGCGGAAGAAGACGGACCGATCCGCATCAATGAGCAATTGATCGAGCAGGCAAGAAAACAGACCGCCGTGATTCGAGCCTGGGAATCAGAACGAGGCAATGATCGACGCCGGGCACTCATGGCCGTGCCGCTGCAGACAAACGGAACCCTGAGGGGGGTGGCATTGCTTGAACTCGAAGAGCTGGCCGACAAACCCGAGGAGACCAGGGCTCAAGACACCCTGCTCCACGCGCTGGGCGGACAAGCGGGGATGGCGCTGGACCGCTGCATGATGATGGATGAACTGCTCAGTCGATCGCGTCTGGCGGCCATGGGTGAAACCGTCGCCGCGATCAGCCACGGGGTGAAGAACATCCTGCAGGGACTGCGAGGGGGGACCGATGCGGTCGCGATGGCGATTGAACGAGGGGATCTCGAGCTGGCCGGACGAGGCTGGGGGGTCCTGGCTCGGAATCTCGAACGCATCCAGTCCCTGACCATGAACATGCTTGGCTTCGTTCGAAACCAGGAGCTGGAACTTGAGACGATCTCTCTAGAACACCTTTCGCGGGAGGCGATCGAGCTGCTGCAGACCGCCAGCAACCGTGCCGGGGTCACGATCCAATGCCGTTTCCCAGACGACCTGCCTCCGATTCCCCTGGATTCCACTTCGATTCTCCAGCTGCTGCTCAATCTGCTCTCCAATGCGATCGACGCCTCGCCTCACGGCTCATCGGTGGTGCTGTCAGGGGCCTTCATGGAAAACGAAGCCAGAGTCCGCCTGGAGATCACGGATCAGGGACCAGGCATCGGGGAGGGGATTCAAGACCGACTCTTCGAACCCTTCACCACCTCGAAGGGTCAACGGGGAACGGGGCTGGGCCTGGTTGTCAGCAGGAAGATCGCCCAGCGACACGAGGGCACCCTCGAGTGCGTAAGCACCGGATCTTTGGGAACGACAATGCGACTTGAACTTCCCAGCGACCTCGCGGCCCGCAACCCCGGCGATACCGACGCGCCGAAAGGCATCTCCGGCGAGGATCTGGACATCGAATTCGGGCCTCCCGAGCACTAGATCAATGGGAACCGACCACAGAGCAGGGCCTGAAGTGTTATCCTCACGCCCTCCGAACTGATCCCCCTCAACCGCTCGTGGAGAGCATCCAGCATGCACCCCAGCATTCCGAACGACCTGACGCCCCCCTCGATGCCCGGCTTTGCACACGATGCGGTGCGACCGGCACCGCTCGATCCCATCGCCGCGATCAACTACCAGCGAACACGAGAGATGTCGATTGACGAGCTGTTGCTCGAAAATCGAGTGCTCTTCCTGATCGGGGAGATCAACTACTCCTCGGCGGCCAGGATCATCATGCAGATGCTGTACCTGGAGAATCAGAAGCGCGGGCAGGACATCAACCTGTACATCAACAGCCCTGGCGGCTCCGTGGACGACACGCTGGCGATCTACGACACCATGCGCTTCATCTCCAGCGAGGTCCAGACCTATTGCATCGGACGAGCGTATTCGGGTGGTTCGGTTCTGCTCAGTGCGGGCGCCAAAGGCAAGCGCCACATCCTGCCGCATGCCAAGGTCATGATTCATCAGCCCTATGGCGGTGTCACGGGACAGACCACCGACATCCAAATTCAGGCTGAACAGATCATCAAGGCCAAGCACACTCTGGCGGAGATCCTCGCGATGCACACCGGTCAGGATGTGGAACGTGTGGTGCAAGACGGTGAACGCGACAAGTTCTTCACCGCAAAGGAAGCACTGGAATACGGACTGGTCGACGAAATCTTCGAACACGACCCCCTGGACAATGACAAGAAGTAAGAACGCGAAAGCGCATACCCGGAGCATTTGATGAGCCTCGTACCGATTGTGATCGAGAAGACCGGCCGCGGAGAACGCGCCTATGACATCTTCTCTCGTCTGCTCAACGACCGAATCGTCTTCTGTTCAGGCCCGGTCGGCGATGAGATGGCCAACCT